>CALMGO010000508.1 GCA_937863625.1 uncultured bacterium | reverse complement strand
GTTCTTGTCGCCCAGGGGACGGCCTTTCATGCTGCCATGGTCGGCCGCAACCTCTTTGAACGCTACGCGCGCATCCCGTCGGTGGCCGAGTTGGCCGGTGACTTTCGCTACAGGGACCCAGTCGTCGACAAAGCCGTTCTCGTAATCGCTGTCAGCCAGTCCGGCGAAACCGCTGACACTCTCGGCGCCGTGCGCGCCGCCCGTGAACGCGGCTGTCCCGTCCTCGGCGTCATAAACGTTCCCGGTTCGAGCATAGCGCGTGAATGTGACCAGGTGATCCCGATTCATTCCGGCCCGGAGATAGGCGTCGCGTCGACCAAGGCCTTCACAGGGATGATTGTTGCGCTTTATGTCGCTGCGATCCGCACGGGTCTCGCGCGCCGGGCCCTCCCGGTTGTGGAAGCCAGGCGCCGCGTGTCTGACATAATGGGAACCCCTCAGAGGCTCGAAGCCGTCCTTGCCAGGGCCGGCGATGTCAAGTGCGTCGCCGCAAAGTACAAAGACGCTCGTAATTTCCTCTTTCTCGGCAGGGGCACCGGCTGGCCTCTCGCCCTCGAAGGCGCGCTCAAACTCAAGGAGGTAAGCTATATACACGCAGAAGGGTACAATGCCGGCGAGATGAAGCACGGCCCGATAGCGCTTATCGACGAAAACATGCCTGTCCTCGTCATCGCCCTCAAGGGGCGCCGTTACGAGAAAATCATCGGAAATATCCAGGAGGTAAAGGCCCGCGGCGGCCGCGTGATCGCCATTGCCAGCGAGGACGACCGGTTGATCGCCTCCATTGCCGATGACGTTATTCGCGTCCGGGACGACAGCGGCATTATGAACAGCATCTTCTGCGCGGTGCCCCTCCAGTTGCTCGCGTACTACATTGCGGTGGCCCTCGGCCGCGACGTGGACAATCCGCGGAACCTTGCAAAGAGCGTCACGGTCGAATAAGCTGTGAAGCATTCCTTGGTCACGGTGAAGACATTCACAAGACTTCCGGAGGAGCGGTGCACGACCTTCATCAAAGCATTTTCCCCGACTTGGCTCATGCGCTCGACAATGGGTTGCCTGCGCCGACGGTGGAGATATTCGACCACCACATGCACCTGAGGGGGCCTGTTGCGACAAGTGAATACGTAAAGGCCGCAAAGGCGTACGGCGTTTGCCGCGCGCTTGGCATTGCCACCGTCGAACAGGCCGCCGCCATAAAGGACGCCTTCGGCGATTTCTTCCTCTTCTGCGGCTGGCCGTATCTCGGTGACATCGACTCAAACCGCCACTGGCTCTCTGTGCGTCTGGCTGAGCTCGAATCGTTCGCCGAGGCGGGTTTTGTTTCGATAAAGATTAAAATTGTGCCGGGCCGTGACGGTGGCCGACCCCCGGTCTGGATGGACGATAAGAGAATCCGTCCGCTTATCACGCGAGCCGTCGGACTCGGCCTTTCTGTGCAGGCGCATGTCGGCCAGCCGGCCGCGTGGTTTGAGAAGTACTACAGTGACGGCCGCGCAGGCAGCCGCTCTGCCTATCTCTCGCAAGTCGAGCGCTTCCTTGAGGAGCATCCGGACCTCGTCTACGTCGGCGTACACATGGGAGGCGACCCGGAAGAGCTCGACTACCTTGAGAGCCTCATGGAGCGGTTCCCCAACTACCACATCGACACGTCCGCCACAAAGTGGGTCATCAGGGAACTCTCAAGACGGCGGGACGAGGCGCGCGATTTCTTCATAAGAAACTCATCGAGGATACTCTTCGGCAGCGATCTTGTTGTGCAGGACAACGTGTCGCCCAGTTACTACACGTCGCGCTTTCACGTCCAGCGCGTAATGTGGGAGTCCGCTGGTCGTGTCGCATCGATGATAATTGACCCGGACAGTGACGCCGCTCCGGAGATTCACGGCCTTGACCTGCCTGTATCGGTGCTGGCGCAAATCTACAGCGGCAACGCAGAGTGTCTTTTCGGCGGCAAATAGAAAAGGCCGCGAGGAGATGACTCCCGCGGCCTCGCACTTAAGTCCCTGTCGTTTACCTGCTGCGGCGCTTCTTTCCGGCCCTGGTCTTCGAAAGCGCAGGTATCA
>CALMGO010000507.1 GCA_937863625.1 uncultured bacterium | reverse complement strand
GGCGGGGCAGGAAATGGAGTTTGCCGCGCAAAAGCATTAAGGGCGCGGTCAGGATGTCCTGGAGAAACTTGAAACTGCGCATTTTGTAGTCGCCGACGAGGGGAAACTCCTGCATCCTGCCGAAGGCCCAGACGGTGTCGAGAAAGGCGCGGTGAAACTGGATGATCTCGCGGGAGCGCTTGTCCGCGATGCCGCGTTCGAGGGCCATCTGCCTGAGCGCGTCCATAATGGCGGAGATGTCGACCTCGCGCGGGCAACGCGTGGTGCACGTGATGCACGACGCGCAAAGCCAGATGGTCTTTGAGCGCAAAACGGCGTCAAACTGGCCAAGTTGAGCGAGTCGGATGATTTTCGAGGGGAGGATGTCCATCCGGTCGACGACGGGACACCCTGCGGAGCATTTTCCGCATTGGTAGCAGTCGGTGACGCTCGTATCGGCCAGCTTGCGGAGCTGGTCGGAGAGCGCGCTCTCGATGCTGCTCTTTTCAATTGTTATAGCCATATGTTCCTTTGCCTTCCCGACGAGCCGGGGGTGACTAAATAGGTTACAGATTTGCCGCACGCGGTCAAGTCAAAAGAGCCGCCACGGACGGCGGTTGAGAGCGCGCACAGCAACGTTTACTCCAAAAGAGTATCTGTGTTTTCGGCGAATGTAAAGACCTCTTTTAGAGGCGGGGTTCTTCGAGGGGTTCGGGGCAATGGGCCTTGCGTCCGCAGTCGGCGCAGTGGCCGCCGGTCCAGACGGCCTCAAGCATGTCGGCAACAGGGTCTATGAGCGCTGTCTCGTCCGTGGCGATACCCGTCTCGAAATTGCGGCGTTTTGCGCTTTTGGCGCCGAGGCCTGCGCCGGTGAGATTGGCCGAGCCGAGGTACATCCAGAGGCCGTCGACGATGACGGCCTTGGCGTGAACCCTGGGGCAGCGCCGCATGGTGAGCGTCGGCGGGATGCCTTTTTTCAGCCTTTCGAGAAAGGGGCCGCTCGGGATGCCGCTGTGGAGGAGATTTATCTCGATTTTCTTTCGGCCGAGTGATTTGAAAACGTCGAGAATACTCGTGGCGCTCCTCCTGCGGGAGCCGGAAGGGATATGGAGGTCTTTGACGTCGGCGGTGGCGATAAAGAGGCGGTAGCGGCATATATCAAGGGCCTCTTTGAGCGCGTCGCCGAGGTGCTCGTCGTTCAAGATGGGCTTTATCATGGGCGCTATATCGGCAAAAGAGCGCATAAGTGAAGAGGACAAGGCGAGGACGTCGCGGCGGATTTGTGTGGCCGTTTGGGCCTCGGAATAGAGAATATGGTAAAATGGAAGACATGAATAGCGTATCCGGAAGGGCAACCTCGATAAGATGAGCATCACGTCGGAGATAAAGAACTCGCTTTCGCATCCCAAGGACGCCATCAGGCACTACTTTTCCCAGCGGGTGGTGTATCCGTGGGAACTGCCGAGCATCATGCGCAAGCACATCTACACGGGCGCGATGGGAAGCATCTACTTCACGCTCATGGGCGGGATATTCTTCATCTATTTCGGCAACGCTGTCGGGATAAGCCGCTTTCAATGGGGGCTCATGGGCGGGATATCGTCGTTTCTGCTGGCGAGCCAGATATTTTCGGCGCTCATAACGGAGCGGCTGGGGAGGCGAAAGGCGATATGGTTTGCCGCGGGAGTGGCGGGACGGGCGATTCGCGTGGTGGGGATATTCGCGACGCTTGCCATGTGGCACTATGGTATGCGGAACGTGGCGGTGTTTTTGATTACGGTCATCTGCGTGTCGAACTTCTTTGACGCGATTGCCGCGCCGCCGTGGCTTTCGTGGCTGGCGGATATAATCCCCGAGAGGCAGCAGGGAGGTTTCTGGGGGAAACGCTCTGCGTGGATAGCTGCAAGCGTCGTGTGCATGGTCATACCGGCAGGCTTCCTGATGGACCGCGCTCCGGAGGCGTGGAAACTGCGCGCTGCGGCGCTCATTTTCGGCGTGGCCGGGATACTCGGGATTTTAGATATGATAATCCACGGGACACTGCCGGAGCCTGTACTGGCAAAGCCATATGAAGACAACGTCCGCGCGCGGCTTCTCTCGCCGATAAAGGACCGGAAATTTCGCCCGTGGATCGTCTTTAACATGTGCTGGACGTTTTCGATGACGCTCGGAGGGGCGCTTGCGACGCTTTACTTTTTAGATGAACTCGGGATACAGAACAACTTTCTCGGCGGCACGATAGTCCTGAGCGCGCTGCCTCTGGTGGGAAGCATCATAACCGGCAGGTGGAGCGGCAAACTCGTCGATAAGGCGGGAACCAAGAGGGTGCTCTTCTGGGGGCACATATTCTGGGGGACGCTGCCGTTTTTCTGGCTGGTGTCGTCATCCTCGACGGCTCTCTACATACTGGCGTTTTCGAGCGTTCTCGGCGGGACGTCAAGCACGGCGGCCACGAACGCGGCCAATAAGATAATAACGCGCCTGCCGAGCCAGGAGGACCGCGCGATGTACGTGGCGGTGTCGTCGTGCCTGGGCAATCTCGCAGGAGGGCTGGGCGTACTCACCGCCGGGACGGTCCTGCGAGTCATGGGGGACTGGAGTTGGACGGGCGGCGGCGTGAGCCTGAGCGCGTTCAAACTAATCTTCATAGGGTCGCTCGTCTTGAGGCTGTCGTCGGCGCTATTTCTCATCCGGCGCATCAAGGAACCGCCCATCGCGGTCGAGGCCGCGGCATAGCCCCCCTGCCCTCCTGCGGCATCCCCGCCGCAACATCTCATCAGTGATGCGCCGGGTGGTCGTCTACCGGTGAATGCTCGTGATATAGGCCGCTTGCGTGCAGCCGGTTATGCAGACTGCGGTGCGCTGCGACGAGCGTCATGCGCATCTCTTTGTAACGCTTCGTCTCGGCGCGAGTGCCGACAGTGTCAATATAGGCAAGCGTCCCTTCGATCTGTTCCAATATGGTCACGGCGTCGGCGGCGGACATGAACTGCGAGCCCTTGACGTCAATCATCACAGGCGATGAGTGCGCGGTGATAATCTCCGGCTTGTCGTCGTAGCAGCCACGCACAAGCACCGCAATCCACGAACTTCTCTCGACCTTGACACTCCATGAACCGGAGTCATCCCAGCGGTTTACGGCGCGGCTCTCGCGGACCTCACCGTTTACGATGAGTTCGACGCGAGTCATGGGCATGGTGACGCTGGCGACACGCCACGTGACATCAACAGTGCCGCCGGAGGCGGTCATCTCGAACCGGGAGCCGAGGGGCCTGCCGTCGACCGAGACCTCCATGAGAGGGCCGCACGTGACAAACGTGCGCGCGGCGCGGACGGCGTCCATCCATGACTGGTAGGTAAACTCGCGCCGCTCTTCAATAAGCGCGTACGTGCGCAGAGTGCCGACGGCGGTGGCCGATTCCATCTTATCAGTGCCGCCTGCGGCGGCGGTCATATAGCCGCAATTGAGGTAGCGGTACCAGTCGAGAAGAGAATAGGGGCTGATGCCTCGATAGAGAAACGTGCGTGAGGACATCTCGACGGCGTCGACGGCGCCGGTGATGATGGCGGCGGCGTTTTCAAGCCGGGGGCCCGGAAAATGCGGTAGGACGGCGAGGCCGCCCTGCTCTTTGCACTTCTTGCCCCATTCGGTAAGAAGCGCGCCGACTGGGTCGCCGATGGCGGATTCATCAGGGCCGCCGGTCGTCATGGGAGCGATTATGTCGCCGCTGTAGCCCAAAAGCGAAATGTGTCCGAGGACCCGCTGGCGGTTCTCCGTGCCGACGCGGACGAGGTACTCGCCGTCACCTCCGAATTCCTTCGCGCCGTGCGTCGTGTGCCCATCGAAGTCGCCGACATTGGTCATCAACTCGCCCCACTGGCTCGCGAGAAGGTTAATGACATTTACACCTTCGCCGGAACCCTCAAGAAGCGCGGTCGCAGGCGAAAGGAAATGCACGTGCGTGTCGGCGGTCACCCAACCCCTTTCGCGCCACGGGAGGACTTTCTCGACCTCAAGCGTGATGCTCTCCGTGCCCCTCTTGACAGTGAAGACCTTGCGGACGGGGCGGATTTCAAACCCCTTGGAGACCTCGACGTATACGCGGCCGAGAGGCACATCGATAACAGTGCGGCCGGGGATATACGTGCAGTGATGAATGCCTTCGTTGGTGAAGTCGCAACTATAGTCCTCGAACCATTCGGCGTTGGGCATGCGGTGCCGGTCGACAGGCGCGAGGTATTCGCCGGCGGCGCCGTGGACGTGGAGTTTGACGGGGACGGGGAGGCCGGTGGATTTGTCGACGACGGTCAGAGTAACGCGCTTTGCGGCGGGCGCGACGACCTCCAGCGGCCCGGCCTTGGCGGAGGACTCGAGACTCGAGACGGAGACGGTGCGGCCGCCGGGCAGGTGAAAGCGCGCGTCCTCGTGCGCAGTGTACTCGACGACGATTTCGCGGTCGGAGACCTGGGGCACACGGTTGTTATACGTCCGCGGCCACTTGTCATTGGGGTAGAGAGCGCGCGGCACTGCGGAGATGACCTGGCCCATGTCGAGTTGCACGTGGGTAAGGAGGCCCTTGTCGTCGAGATTGCGGTCGAAGCGGACGCCGCGCGGGAGGGTGAGCACCGCCTTGCGGCCGGTGCGCCAGCGGGTGGGAGTCGAGGAGGCCTTTCCAGCGGTAAGCGCCGAAACGACGACGGCGCCCGATATCGGCTCGAAGCGGACGGCGGCGATCGCCTTTCCCGGATGGGGGTTTTGCCAGGCGAAAAGCCAGTTGGCCCACGGGGAATCTCCCATGGTAACCTGGGTCTGGTTACGCCCCCAGTTGGGCTTTGACTGAAGGATGGAGGCGCGGACGGGATAAGGCTTTCCAGAGCGGACGGCCTCGACACAGTCCTCCCCCCAACGAACGGCGTACGAGCCTACCTCGTGACGACGGCGGATGCGGATGCGTTCTTCGGCACCGTCGGCATAGACGAGGACATAATCGGCAGCGTGTTCATTCAGGACGCCTTCACCGCGAACGGGCGTTATGTATGCGCCGTCCGGGCCGGTGACGGAGCGAGCTTCGCTTATATGGAGAAAGACGAGCCAAGGGGCCTTGAGCGATTTGAGCGCGACGGTAACGGGGAAGTCCTTGACGACAACTGCCTTGCCTATATTAAACGGGATGCCCCAAGAGACGCATTTGCCGCGGGGAGCGTATCGTGAGGCCCCATCGGCAAAGTCGCTCGATACGCCGAAACGTGAGAGGCCGGAGAGTGAGGCATTTCCAGCGAGTGCGACGGGGCTCCAGAGCGGCGAGGCGGGGCCGTCAGAGACTGGTTTGCCGCGGGTGGCGGACATGGCGGATCTCCTTGTTCAAAGACAATCTAAAGCGCGGGCGGACGCCATGCGCCCCTGCAAGTAATACAGAACGGGCAAAACACATACGCCCGGTCAGACTCCCTCCGGCGGCGGACCCTCGAAACTCAGGAACACCGCCTCGACGGTATTAAACGGCAGCGTGAATTTAGCGCCGTCGCCGAGCGCGGCACCAGTCCGTTCGTTGATGACGTTCTTAACGGGGGCGGCGAATTCGATATCAAGAGGCATCTCCCCTGCTGCGGGCCCTTCGGTCATAGGACCACCGGCCTCGCTGCCGCCGAGGGGTATATTCTGGACGACAAAGACATAGGTGCGCGCGCCGCTCGACCAGTAGGTGACCTCGGCGTTCTGCGGGCGTTTGCCGTCTGAGGTGACTGACACCCAGGGGCGGACGCCGGCGGCGGCAATGTGGCTGACAAACGCCTCGCGCGATCTGGAGTCAGCGTGCCCCTCCTGCCGGTATTGCAGATATCGAAGGGGAGAAAGGTTGAGGTAGACAGCCGTGCCCTTGCCGGCTTTTGTTACGGTGCCGACGGGGAGGTCCTTCTCGGCGACGGCGAATCCGTCCTTGAGCGTGGAGGGGACGATATCGAGGAGTTCGCGATAGGACTTGAACCCGTATCCTGCGTCCTGGTCGCTTTCGGTCCAGAGTGAGCCTCCGAAAAGGCCTGCCTTGGTGAGTTCGCCGGAATGGGTGACGCCGAAGAGAGAATCGAGGGCTCCGGTGTCGCGGCCTTTCCCGTGCTGGTCGAAGAGCCCGCAGGCAAAGTCGGCTATGACGGCGCCGCCGTTTTCGGCGAACTCCCTGATACGCGCGGCCTCGACGTCCGAGAGCGCGTAGCATGCGGGAAGGATAAGGACTTTGTACTCGGGCGGGACGCCGTTTACGGCGACGTCTCGGTAGGAGACAAAGTTATACTGAAGTCCGGCGTCATTGAGGATGTTCTCCCATGCCTTTCGGACGGTATGGGATGTGCCGAGTTTGAAGTCGCCGCGGCGGTTGGTCCATGTTTTGCCGTGGGGCTCGATATCAAGGCACCAGGAGACCTGGATGGACGGGTGCGAGTAGTAGATGGCGACGCCGTCATGAATCCAGCGCGCGCCGGCGAGTTTGGGGCCCTGGACGGCGCCGAGTTCCTTGAGCGTGGGAGAGTACTCTTTCAGCCACGGTCTGGGCGTTTCGCCGTCGAACCAGTTTTCGACCCACCCTATCATGCCGCGGTTTCCGTGGGCAAAGTAGTACCATGATTGCCAGATGTCGGCGCCGACGCCTGCCGTGTCGGAATGGAAATGGGTCGTCACCACGGGCATGGAGTTTTGCGGATTGAACGAACGGATAATCGCCTGCGACGAGCCGAGGTCGTACGCCTCGATGAACTGGATTTTCCTTGAGAGTTTGGTGTAGTCATATCCGCCGAAGATACTGGGGGACTGGCCGCCGACAAAGCCGCACGGCGTGTCGGGGTCGGCGGCGTTGGCGCAGTCAACGAGCCGGCCGATAAAAACCGCCCATGCGCTGTCGTTATATGAGAGCCGGTCAAGAAGCGGCGAAAAGTCGATGTCTTTGAGTTTGCGGTCAAGTTGCGGGAGGATGAAATCCGGCGCGACAAACTGGGGAGCGGGCGCGTCGTTGCCGTAGTAGAGCGACAGCCAGCGCGCGTAGGCCTCGTCGTCGTCGTTTATGCGCCAGACAATCGGGAGAACGAACGCCCCCCAGGAAATCTCGTCATCGAGGGCGTATGCGACGCGCATGGGGCTTGCCTTGAGATGCTCCACGCGCTCGGTGACTATCTGAGAGAGTTTGGCGAAGAGCGCTTCGTCGAGCGGCTGCGGGCCGTCGGTGCCGCTCCTGATCGCCTGCGCGTCACCAAAGAACTGGCGGAAATTCTTTTCCTCCTGCGCGCCGCGAAGGTGGAGGAATCCTTTGGAGGCGGCGTGGTCGTTGTAGAAACGGAGATTCCATTTCTCGAACCAGTCGAGCGGCCCTTCGCCGTGGTCGACAAATCCGCCGTTAAAGCCGTAATCACGGCAAAACTCCCCGCCTTTGTCGCCGGTGCCTATTGACGACTGGTAGCGCCATGGCATGTATATCCAGGTATTCCAGCGGGGAGGCATATCAGCGGGGCTGTGTTGGATGGGTTGAAACTCAGGCGCATTCTTAAGGTAGGAAAGATACGCGTTCTCGTCGGCGCACGCGGCCGAGGCGAGAAGCACTGTCAGGCCAAGCACGAGGAGAATCCGAAACTCGCATAAAGCCACAGGGTAGCCCTCCGATTGACGTCGAGAAGACAGTGTATCATCGGGGGCGCCGGATTGGTAGCGCCTGGCGCGAAAAACGCGCGGAGGCGGCCGACGGCGCGTTTCTTGACAGTCGGCGGTATTTCCTTAAACTACAGTTTTCACTGGAACTTATGGCAGGACCCAAGATGCCCAAAGTAGGTATACTCCCCCCCGATGTCGCCGAGAAGATCGCCGCAGGAGAGGTAATCGAGCGGCCTGCGTCGGTCGTGAAGGAACTCGTCGAAAACGCGCTCGACGCGGGGGCGCAATCGATTCGCGTCGAACTCGAAAAGGGCGGCAAGACGCTCATACGCGTGGCGGACGACGGCGAAGGGATGTCTCGCGAGGACCTGGAGCTTTCATTTCACAGGCACGCAACGAGCAAGATCAAGTCGGTCGACGACCTCTTTGCAATTAACACGATGGGCTTTCGCGGCGAGGCGCTGGCAAGCATCGCTGCTGTGGCCAGGGTGCGTACGGTGACGCGCGCTGCGGATGACGAGAACGCATGGGAGGCGACGATCGAGCCCCCCTCGCACCTTGAGATAAAACCCGCCGGACGCGCACGCGGAACGACCGTCGAGGTGCGGGATTTGTTTTTCAGCATTCCGGCGAGGAAGAAATTCCTCAGCCGCGACGAGACGGAACTCGGCCACATCACAAGGTATCTCCAGGCGATGGCGCTTTCATTTCCGCATGTGGCGATGAGCCTCGCCAACGGCAAACGCGTCGTCTTTGAGGCGGGAGCGGCCTCGTCGGTGCGCAGGCGTCTGGCCGCGTTTTACGGCGAGGATATGGCGGAGGACCTCCTGGAGGCAGAGGGCGGACACGAGGGGCTCACGGTGTATGCGCTTATCGCTCCGCCGTTCTATTCGCGCACCAATTCATACGGACTCTATACGTACGTAAACGGCAGGTACGTCCGAGACAGGGTATTAAGCGGGGCGGTGTCGCAGGCGTTTTCGGGGATAATGGAGCCGAGGCGCTACCCGGTGGCGTTTGTGTACGTGACGATAGCACCGGAGGAGGTGGATGTGAACGTCCACCCGGCCAAGATGGAGATACGGTTTCGCGACAGCGGCAAGGTGCGGGGCGTGGTGTCAGGCGTGCTTTCGGGGGCGCTCCTCAAGGCCGATATCGCGCCGCGAATAAGAGAGGGCGAGGCGGGCGGCTCGCCGCGCGCGGAGAATATCTACAGGAGTATCGAGGCGTTTTATGACCGGCGGGTGTCCGCAGGCGACTACGGCGCTCAAGGATGGAGCCAGGGCGGCGGGCGGTTTGCGGGGCAGGGTCAGACAGGCGACGCTCGGACGGCCGGAGGGGAGCCGCTTGGCCAAGGCAGCCTGCTGCAGGTGAAGGGCACGTATATCGTGCAGGAAACCGACGAAGGGATAGCGATTATCGACCAGCACGCCCTTCATGAACGTATCGTCTACGCGGACGTGCGAAGACGCCTCGCGGAAGGCAACCTCGCCGGGCAGAGGCTTCTCATCCCGGACGTGGTGGAGGTGACTCCCGAGGAGCGCCTGGCCGTTGAGAGGTCCCGCGATCTGCTGGCGCGGCTGGGAATGGACGCTGAAATATTCGGCGACGATACGGTCGCTTTCAACTCATTTCCCGCGGCGCTGGCCGATGCGAAGCGCGACCGGCTTGCGCGCGACGTGATAAGCGACCTTGTGGCGTCCGGCTCGTCGCGGAGCATCGACGAAGCCCTCACCGCCATGGCGGAACTCATCGCGTGCCACGCCGCGGTGCGGGCCGGGGACGCGCTCGGAGCGGAGGAACTGGAGGCGCTACTTGCGAAGGCGGAGAATACCGAAAGCCGCTACGCCTGCCCCCATGGGAGGCCGACGAAACTGGTGCTTACTTTCGACGAACTCGAACGGCGTTTCAAGAGAAGGTAGCGTATGAAGGTCGTCATCTCGCCGGACTCCTTCAAGGGGAGCATCAGCGCGAAAGACGCGGCCGCGGCGATAGCACGCGGCGTGCGGCAGGCGTCATCAGAGGCGGACATCATCGAGGCGCCGGTGGCTGACGGAGGTGAAGGGACGGTTGAGGCGCTCGTCGCGGCGACGGGCGGGACGTTCGTAGACATAAGCGCCAAAGGGCCGCTGGGACGAGACGTCACGGCGCGTTACGGGATGATACACGATGGGGCGACAGCTGTTATCGAGATGGCGGCTGCTTCGGGGCTGACTCTTGTGCCGCCGGACGAGAGAGACCCTATGGCCGCGACTACATACGGAACGGGGCAACTCATACTGGACGCGGCCTCCCGCGGCGCAACCGACGCAATCGTGGGAATCGGGGGTAGCGCGACGGTCGACGGCGGCGCCGGGATGGCGCGCGCGCTGGGGGTGAAGTTTCTCGACGAGGATGGGCGCGAACTTACAGGCGGCGGCGCGATTCTAAAGCGCATCCGTCGCATCGACATGAGCGGCATCGACAAACGCGCGAAAACCATGCGCTTTACGGTGGCGGCGGACGTGACCAATCCCCTTACAGGGCCGTCTGGCGCGGCGGCAGTCTACGGCCCGCAGAAGGGGGCTACACCTGAGATGGTCAGGGAACTCGACGAGGGGCTCTCGAATCTCGCCGCGGTTATAAAACGTGACATCGGCATGGACGTTGGGACGCTTGCCGCGGCGGGCGCAGCGGGCGGACTCGGCGCGGGGCTTGCGGCATTTCTCGCCGCGAAGATGGCAAGCGGGATAGACATCGTGCTCGACGCGATAGACTTTGACGAGAAGGCGGCAGGCGCGGACCTTGTCATCACGGGCGAGGGAAGCATCGACGGGCAGTCGGCCAGCGGCAAGGCTGTCTCCGGCGTCGCCATGAGGGCCGCACGGGCGGGCGCAGCGTGCATCGTCCTTGCGGGGCACGTGGGCGAAGGCGCAGAGAGAATGCTCGACGGCGGGGTAAGCGCGATATTCTCCATAGCGAGAGGGCCTGCGGAGCAGGCGGATATGATGAGAGATGCTGCGGCGCTTCTTGAGTGGGCGGGCGAGCAGGCAGTACGGGCGTTTACAGCGGGAATGTCCGCCGGAGGCGGGGCACTTTGATAGCGCTATCGACAGCGTGGGTGGGCAAGGACCGTCCGACCATCGAAGAGACGATCCGCCAGGGGGCGGCGGCGGGATTTGCGGCGTTTGAAATCGGAGCATGGGGGAGCGTCCCGAC
>CALMGO010000506.1 GCA_937863625.1 uncultured bacterium | reverse complement strand
GCCTTTATCTTGCCCGTTATGTCGATATTGTATTTCCTGCTCATCGTCGGCCTCTCAGTCTCCCGTTGGGCGTAGACCACCTCCCGCGTCTCTTCCATCTTTGTCGCAGCCGTCACCGTCTCGACCCCGCCTGCGCTGTATGCGCTCGTCTGCGCCGCCGCAGGCGCGGCGACGTCTTTAAGTTGTCTTATTGCCACGAATAATCCAGCAAGCATCAGACACGCCGCCGCCACGCACGGCGCCGACTCTTTCCAGTTTCCCCTGGTCGTCATATATATGTTTCCCTGCCTTACCGTTGGTCAATCCCGTTGCTTCTCTCTTGCCGCCTTCTTCTGCGCCCCTTGGTGTCTTTGCGGCTTCGTGTTGGACTTTGCCTGCTGTCCCCACACCTCATTTGACACAAAAGCCCCCTCAAAAGTTGCCCCTCATCCCCTCCAACTCGATTCGCTTGCTTTTTCACGCCCGTTTTGACGAAATATTCTTATAGGCTGCGTCTTCTTGCTCAGATTGGAACCCACTATGCCAAACAGTCTCGCAAATACTATTGTCATCGTCGCACCCGTCCACATAAACGGCGTCACTCTCGTCCGCGAACTCGCCCGAAAAGGCGCCCATGTCGTCGCCGTCGCCTCAGACCCTGCCGCAGCAGGCCTCCAGTCGCGCTTTATTCACGAACGCGTCATCCTCCCGCCGCCCGAGATCGACGCGGGTGCGTTTACAGCCTTTCTCCTCGCGCGACACGACCTCGACGGGGCCATCGTCGTCCCCACGGAGGATTTCTACGTCCGCGAACTTGCCGACAACTATCGACTCCTCGCCAAACGCTTTCGCCTCGCCGTCTCGCCTAACCCCGCCACCGCCATCGCCCTCGACAAGGCCCTCACATACCGCGCCTGCGGCGAGGTCGGCATCCCCTGTCCGCGTACTCGCCCGCTCGAGACCGACGAGGACTTGAAATCCGCCGCCCGCGACATCGGCTTTCCCGCCATTTTGCGTCCGGCGTTTTCCGTCGCCTTCTTTCGCGAGTTCGCCACCAAGTCCTTCCAGGTCTCTTCGCTCGATGAGGCCCTTCCGCTTTTTCACAAGGCCCACTCCGCCGGACACGCACTATTGTTCCAGGAGGTCATCCCCGGCCCCGATGAAAATGTCGTCTCCTGCAAGTCCTACACCACCGGCGACGGCCGTGTCCTCGGCGTTCTCGCCGGTTTCAAACTCGCCATTTACCCACCCGGCTTCGGCGTCTCGCAGGTGCAGGAGACCCGCCCCGCCGCCAACGTCGAAGACGGCACCCGCCGCATCCTCTCGCACATCGGCTTCGCCGGCTCGCTCTCCTCGGTCGAGTGGAAGCTCGACCCCCGCGACTCCGTCTGGAAACTCCTCGAGGTGAACGCCCGCTCTGTCATGGCTATCGCGCTGATGAAGTTCGCCCGTGCCGACATCATCGATATGCTGTGGCGTGACAAGACCGGCCTCCCCCAGTTGCCGCCGCAGCCGCCTCTCTACGGCCGCCGATGGGCCTATATCAAAAACGGCCTCCTTCTCTCCCGCCGCCCTGCGTCCGAGCGCCTGCCTCTTTTGAAGTACCTCGGCCTCTACCGCCCGCCGATATGTTTCGCCCTCTTCGATTTTGCCGACCCCCGCCCGTTTCTCTGCGACTTGGCCCCGCTTATCTCCCGCCGTTTTGGAGGTGGACACTCATGACCAGATGGGCGTTCGTAACCGTCGGCCTCTATGTTGCGCTCTTTCTCGCGCTCACCATCCCGGTCATAGCCGCCGCAGCCTTTCCTTCTACGACCACGCCGATGGACTATCTCGGATTCTACGCCCTCTGGCAGTACTGGGTAATACTCGCCGTCTTTGCTCTGGCTCAGCTGCTCATGCTCATCGTTCCAGTCCGCAGTCGCGCCGACCTTGTGATGAAGAAACGTCACATGGCTACGCACATCATCGCGGCCTCCTTCGCAATGGCGCTCCTTGTCTTCGGAGTCATCGCCTCCCTCCTCGCCGCCTTCTACGGCGACAGTTTCGGTGCCGATAATGATACGATGGCATGGGTGATGATTGTAGGTCTGCCGCTTTTGTCCTGGGTCTTATGGTTTTTTGTCTTCCGCCGTTTCTCCCGTGTCTGGTCGGAACCCTCTACCCTCGTCGATAAGGTCACCGCCGTCCTCTATCATGGCAGCATCGCCGAACTCGTCATCGCCGTCACCTCCCACATCATCGTCCGCAGGCGCGGCGACTGCAGCGCCCCTGTCGGCACATTCGCAGCCATGTGCGCCGGGCTTGCCGTGCTGATGCTCTCTTTCGGGCCGGGTGTCTTCTACCTATTCGCCGCCCGCATGAAACGCATGACCCCGAAGCGCCAGAAGCCGCCGGCCGCTTAGCCGCCCGCCCGCCTTCAGGCAGCCGCCTCCCTGTGAATGCCGCGCTTTTTTCTTGCCGCACCGACTTTTATTGTTGACACACCTGTAGAATTTGCGTAAGTTACCGACTGACCGGACAATTTTGTGGCGCCTGATTACCATCTGGCGTCGATTCTCGTGGTTCGTCTATGGGAAGGGGAATTCCTATGTCCGGTCGCAAGTTACTTCAAATCCTGCTTGTCTTTGTTGCCTTCGTCCTCGCCGCCGCGCCCGCCTCCGCCTCGGACTACTACCTCTGGGACGCGATTCCCGGCACCACCTGGCACGACGTCGACAAAACCGTCGCCAATACCGACGATGACAATCTGTGCTGGGCTGCCGCGTGTTCAAACGTCCTCGACTGGGGAGGTTGGGATTCCGGTGCGTTAGATACTGAGGCCGCTATGTTCGAGGCCTTTCAGAACCACTGGACCGATGATGGCAGTTACATGAGTTACGGCTGGGATTGGTATCTTAACGGCACTCTGCCCCCCCGTCCAGGACGGCTGGGCGCAGGTTGATGTCCCCGGCGCAGGCAACTATTACCCCGCCGATGATTTCGACGACTATTACTACCACTTTGAAAATCCTTGGGACAATCCCGATGCCGCCTCGTCGTACCTCCTCCCCGGCGCTATTCAGTACTATCTCCACGCCGGTTACGGCATCACCATCGGCATACACGGCTCCGGCGGGCATGCCCTTACTGTCTGGGGTCTTGAGATGACCGACTCCGCATATACCGGCATCTACGTCACTGACTCCGATGATTACGTCCATGCCTTGCAGTACTACCCCATTTATTGGAACGAGAGTTTCTTTGCCTGGTGCTTCGAGCCGGACACTCACTTCGAAAACTGGTATATACGCGAGGTTCAGGCCCTTGCGCCCAATCCGCCGCTGCAGCTTATCCCACTTGACCCTATTACACCAATTTCGCCCACATTCCATACCCCCGTCTATCCGTTTACTCCGCTTTATCCGTTGACGCCAACACCGCCTGTGGTGCAGGTGCCCGCGCCGCCGTCAGCTCTGCTTGCTCTAATAGGCCTCGGTTTCGCTGCCGCAAGGCAGAAATGCCGTGGGGGATTGCTCTGACGGTTTAGCGCGTAGTTTTCCTGCTTCCTATTCTGTAGCACTGTCTCGCGGGTAGGTGCAGACACAACGCCGACGCCCGGCCGCTTCGTGTCCGTGGCGCCCATCCCCCCAATAAAAAAAGGGCCGGACGTCGCCCTACCGTCCGGCCCCCCGACTTCATGGTCCTGGTGTTACTTGCTGCTTATATCCTTTATGAACTGTGCGTAGTCTTCCGCCTGGTCGCTTTCAAATCCTTCCTCTCCCACGACGAGCCGCCACTTGCCGACCCCGATAACGATTCTTTCGCCGAGTTTGAGCGCATCCTGCAGAGCCGCAGACGCGTTGTGAATCTCGAAGTACTCCTTCGAACCGAACTTGACCTTCAGGGTCTTGAGCGCCTCGGTGATTCCGTCGTCTATCCACACACCTTCTATCTTGACAAACGTCCTGCCCGACGCGGCCCTCATCAACTTGCCCTTCTCCGCCACGCCGGTCGTCGTGGAGTCCCAGTAGTAGGTCGACGCGTCCACGGCCTCCTTGCCGGCCAGCGCTTTGCCTTCGCCGTCCTTATCGCCGCCACCGCCCATATACCCGAGAGACTTGAGCCGCCCCGCTTCCGTCGGCGTCGCCTCGCTCGCGCTGTCAATCGACTCCGCTTTCCACTCGTCGCCGGAGTAAAGCAAATCGTAGTTGCGCGCCCCGCCGGCCTCCGCCGCGCGCGGCAGGATCTCGCTTCTCAGCGTCGCCGGCATCTCGCGAACCACCGGCGAACTCTCGGTAATAAGATACGACGTATATGGCGTCACAATTCCGTATGTCTTTGACAGCGCGATTATCTCATTCTTGAGTTCCTCTTTTTCGCCGTGGAGCCGTACCTCGCCCAGAAGATAGCTTATCTTCCGCCCGGCCCATACGCTCCCTACAAAATCCGTCCTGCCGCCCGCGCCGTCAAACTTCACCGGATACTCAAATACCTCCTCGCCGTGTGCGCCCTTGCCCTTGACGGTAAGCGTATATGTCCCGGGGGCGCGATATCTCCCCGCGAGCACCATTTGCCCGCCCGCAAAGAGGTCTACCGCATGCGGCGGATATACGTCGTATACGCCCGCCTTGCCGTAGTCGAGTGTAACATCAGAGAGCACAGGGTCGCCGATTTTCGCAAAGAACGCCGACACCTTCACTTCGATACTTTCCTCTGGCGCCACGTACTGGGTCATGCCGCGCGACGCCTCGGACAGTTTGTCCAATAGGTCCGTGTTCACGTCGTATCCCACGCCGAACGAAAACACCCTCGTCTCGGCCTCGTTTATCTTCGCCACGTTTTCAAGTATCGCGTCGACCTTCGTAACGCCTACCGTCGGCAGCCCGTCCGTCATAAATACCACCACGTACGGCCGCTTGGCGTCGCTCTTCATCGCCAGCGCAGTCTCCAGCGCCTCGTTTATGTTCGTGCCGCCTGAGGCGTTGAGTTTCTTGATAAATTGTTCCGCCTCCGCGCGGTTCTCTTCTGTCGCGTCGACCAGTTCCTTGGCAAACGCGTCCACCGCCACCGAAAATCCCACAATGTTAAACCTGTCGTGTTTATTGA
>CALMGO010000505.1 GCA_937863625.1 uncultured bacterium | reverse complement strand
TCGCGAAGTACGCCCCTTCGCCGCCCGCCGTCACAGCCGCCACCCTGAGGCCGCCTCTCGCGTAGAACGCCCTTGCCGCCTCGGCGGGGTCATCGCTGCCGCCCACGTCCCGCCCGAAACCGCGCGACGCGATGAGAACGTCCGTGTAGGGGATGAGTTCCTCCATACCTGCCTTTTCGTTGCCCGCGTCAAATATCACGGGCACGCCTGCCTTGCGCGCCGCCTGTGCCGCCGCCAGTTGCGCCTCTGGTTCGTTGCCGTCGACAAAAACGACCTTTGCGCGCCTTATTTCTTCCAGGGGCACTTCCGCCGCCACGAGGCGCCGCACTGTCGCCGGCCTTCCAACGATAGTCCTGAGGCCGCTTGTCTTCTCGATCATTACAAACGCAAACGCACTCGCGCCGTCCTCTCTCGCAGGCGACAGTCTCGTGTCAACGCCCTCGCCTTCGAGTTCGTCGATTATCTCTCTGCCGAGTGGGTCGGGGCCTATGGCGCTTACAAGCGCCGTCTTCGCACCCAGCCGCGCCGCTGCCACCATTGCGGTGGCAGACGGTCCGCCGCCTTGAATCAGGAGGTTATCGACGACCATCTTCTCGTCGAGTTCCGGAAGACGTGACACTACTGAAATGTAATCGACGCACGCGTATCCGACCGCCAGAATGTCGTAGGGCCCGCCCAAGTGTTACTCCTCCGGCGCCTGGCCCAGAATAGCCTGCACCCGTGCATACCCTGCGTCGCGCAGTTTCTCGGTGTTGCCCTCGAGCACCAGCCTCAGCAGCGGCTCGGTGTTCGATTTGCGGACGTTAAACCACCAGTCCGCGTACTCTACCGTTATCCCGTCCAGGTATGACACCTTGCCGTCGCCGAACGCCGCAGCCATCTCGCGTATCTTTCCGTCCTTGTCCTCGACGTGGAAATTCTTTTCCCCCGTGCCGAAGTACCGCGCCAGTGGCCTCACGAGTTCGCTTAGAGGCTTCCCTGACGCGGACAGGACGTTGAGCAACTTGATAAACGCTATAGCCGCGCTGTCACAGTAAAAATTCTCCCGAAAGTAGTAATGACCCGACAGTTCGCCTGCGAATGCGCCGTTTTTCTCGCGCAGCGTCGCCTTCATAAAGGCATGACCCACGCGCTCCGGGAAACCTCTCCCCCCCGCCGCCTCTATCTCTTCTCCCACCGCCCTGCTCGACCGGCAGTCATACAGGATTATCGCGCCCGGCTCTTTTGCTATTATGTCCTTGGCTATAATCGCCGTCATCAAATCGCACGGTATCGCCTCCCCCTTCTCGTCGATAAACGCGCACCTGTCGGCGTCCCCGTCAAAGGCCACTCCAAAGTCCGCCCCCGTTTCCTTGACAAGCCTCCTCAGTTCTCGGGTGTTCTCCTCCTTAAGAGGATTGGCCTCGTGATTGGGGAAGTTCCCGTCAAGGTCGAAATACAGCCTCTTCGTCTCGATCGGCAGCGCGTCAAGAACCGGCGGCAGTGTCAATCCCGCCATGCCGTTGCCTGCGTCTATAACCACTTTTAGTGGCTTTATCTTGCCCACCGATTTCAGTATGTGTTTCTTCAGGTCATCGAGCACTGACATCCCCACAACCTTGCCCTTGACCGCGGCTTTCTTGTACTCGCCGCCCACCACCATCTTTTCCACGTCGGCCAGGCCGCTCTCCCCTCCCACTGGAATCGCGTCCTCCCGCGACACTTTCAGGCCGTTATACTGCGGCGGATTGTGGCTCGCAGTAATCGACACGCCTCCGCGGAAACCGTAGTTGGCTATCGCAAAGTAGTTCCCCGGAGTAGACAGAAGTCCCGCATCCGCGCATTCGACTCCCGCATCGGTCGCCCCATCTACAAACGCGTCCTTGAGACTCTCGCCAGACGTCCGCATATCGCGCGATACGAGTATCCTGTCAGCGTCGAGATACTGCGCTACGGCGTTGCCAATCTTGCGCATGAGGTTCTCGTCGAGTTCGCTCGGATAGAGACCCCTTATGTCGTACGCCTTGAATATCCCCATCATTTCTCCAGTCTATGCCGGGCCGATCGGCCGCGCGGCAGTGTCTAAAAAAGCGTGCTTCCGCCGGGCTTCTGCGCAGTGTCGTTTCCCGCCGCACCGCCCCGCTCGGCGCCTGTGTTATCGGCAAATATATCTTTCCTGTACAGGTACCCTTCAAACATCTTCTGATAAGACGTCCATGTGTCGCCCGCCACCGGGTGTTCGCTCGTCGCCTTCCAGAACGCCGACAGTTTCGCGTCAATATTGTCTATGTAGTGAAGCGCTATCGCCTCCGCCGTCATCGGCTGCCTTATCGCGCCAAATTCCGGCACACCGTGGTGGCTCAGGATAAAGTGCTTGAGGATATCCAGCAGCCCCTGTGGAAACCCCTCTATGCCAACACACTTCCTCTCGACTATCGATATCCCGATGGCAATATGCCCCACCAACCTCCCCGCGTCGCTGTACTCGATGCTCGACTCATATGCAAATTCGTCCACCTTGCCTATGTCGTGGATGAGTACGCCGACCAGAAGCAGGTCTCGATTGAGCGCAGTATAATGCTCGCACAGTTTGACCGCCGCCTCAGCCATCGACACCGTGTGCTCGAGAAGCCCTCCGATGTACGCATGGTGCATCATGGATGCAGCAGGCGCGCGTTTGAGTTTGTCGCAGAGTTCCTTGTCGGTAAATATCGCCCGGACAAATTCCACCAAATGTGGGTTTGACACCGTGGCCAGCATGGTCTTGAGCCGCTTGAACATCGCGGCGATATCTTTGTCCGTCGTCGGCAGAAAGTCCGCCACGTCCACCTTATCGGCCGCGGTAGCGTCGAGCCACTGCACCGTGAGTTGCGGCGAGTTATTATACGTCCCCACCGAGCCCCTCACCGAAACGTATTTGGACGTTTCGAGCGCCGCCTTCGCCGCGTCCGGGATATCCCACAGCATCCCTGCTATGCTTCCCGTCGCGTCGGACAGGACGAGTTTGGCAAAGGGCTGCCCCTTGCTCGTCGTGCCAAACTGCCTGTCTTTCACCATAAAAACCTGCTCCACGGTGTCCGTGGGGCGAAGTTGATTTACCGGTATTCTCATAATTCTCCTGACCCTCCTGAGTTGGAGCCTTGATTCTATGCCCATTGCCCTCTAAGTCAAGCCAACGGCTCCAGCGGTTTAATCACGCATCTCAACGATGTGTTCACCTTTTCGCCTCTCCACGGTTATAATGCTTAGGTCGTTTT
The DNA here is from genome assembly GCA_937863625.1 of uncultured bacterium. GTDB lineage: Bacteria > Planctomycetota > DG-23 > SLPQ01 > SLPQ01 > CALMGO01. The sequence goes on along the minus strand of CALMGO010000505.1, from coordinate 2,217 downwards.
GTGGTTCTTCCTCAATCACAACTGGAGGTCTCCCATGTCCTGCTATTTCCGCCACATAAAAGACATCTTCGCCGAGGCCGGCGTGGAAATCACCAAAGACAATAAGAAGGCCCTCGATGAGGCCATCCACAAGGCCGTCGGCGTACCTTATAAGGACTGCCCCTCTACAGGGCGCGCCGTAAAGGCCCTCCTCGAAAAGCCCTCCGGCCGCGCCAGACTCGTGAAGGCCATACGGGGGCGCTGACTGCGCTTGCCCCCTTTGTCCTTGAAAAATCACCCTCCTGCGGGTTAAATACGTTATCCTCATTTGTCATTGTTTTACCCTTTGGAGAGCAAAATGCGCTGGAGCCAGACCTTTATCCCCACCCTCAAGGAAGACCCCACCGACGCGGACATTACCTCCCATCGCCTCATGATGCGCGCCGGACTCATGCGAAAGGTCACCTCCGGAGCCTATACATATCTGCCTCTGGGCCTCCTGGCCCTTCGCAAAGCCGAGCAAATCGTCCGAGAAGAGATGAACCGCGCCGGCGCCATTGAGATTCTCATGCCTTCGCTTCAGCCCGAGGAACTCTGGGCCGAGTCTGGCAGGCTCACATCCTTCGGCCCCGACCTTGTAAAACACGTAGACCGTCACGGCAAGACGCTCATCTTCGGACCCACCCACGAGGAGGTCGTCACCGACCTCGTCCGCAACCATATCAATTCCTACAAGCAGTTGCCCATAAACTTCTACCAGATTCAGACCAAGTTCCGCGACGAGGTGCGCCCCCGTTTCGGCGTTCTGCGCTCCAAGGAATTTCTCATGAAGGACGCCTACTCCTTTAACCGCGACGAGGCCTCCCTCGAAGAGAGTTACCGCGCCATGTATGACGCCTACTCCCGCATCTGCGAGCGAGCCGGCCTCCCCTATGTCGTCGTCGAGGCTGATTCCGGCGCCATCGGCGGCAGCGTCAATCACGAGTTCATGGTACCCTGTGAGGTCGGCGAGGCGCTTATAGCGCTTTGCTCCTGCGGCTACGCGGCAAATACCGAGCGCGCCGCCACAGGGCCCCTTCCCGCCGAATCGGCCTCCGCCCCCCGAGCGCTCTCCACCGTCGATACGCCCGGCATGGCCACCATAAAGGACGTGAGCGCGTTTCTGAAGATTACCCCCTCGCGCCTTATAAAGACGCTTATCTACGTCGCCGATGGCAAGCCTGTCGCCGCCCTCGTCCGCGGTGACCATGACTTAAATGAGTCAAAGCTCCGCGTGCATCTCTCCGCCGACACGCTCGAACTTGCCTCCCCTGCCGTCATCTCGGAGGCCACCGGCGCTCCTGTTGGTTTCGCCGGGCCTGTCGGACTGGATATCCCCATCGTCGTCGACCGCGCCGTCGCCGCACTTGCCTGGGGAGCCACCGGGGCCAATAAGGCCGACGCGCATCTGGTGAATGTCGTCCCCGGCCGCGATTTCACTTTCACCGCTTCCGCTGATATTCACGTCGCGACCGAAGGCGACCTCTGCCCCTCGTGTGGGAAGCCTTTCGAGATTCGCCGCGGCATCGAGATGGGGCACATCTTTAAACTCGGCGCCAAGTACTCAAAGGCCATGGGCGCGAAGTTCCTCGACGAAAACGGCAAGGAGCAGACTCTCATAATGGGTTGCTACGGCATCGGCATCAACCGCATCGTCGCCGCCATGATTGAGACATCCTTCGACGACAAAGGCATCATCTGGAAAGCGGGCCTTGCCCCCTTCCAGGTCGAAATCGTCGCCCTTGATTTGAAAGACCCCGACGTGAAGGCCGCCGCCGAGGATCTCTATAAGGCGCTTACGGAAAAGGGCATCGAAGTCCTCTTCGACGACCGCGACCTCTCTCCCGGCATCAAGTTTAACGACGCGGACCTCATCGGCATGCCCCTGAGAGTCACCGTCGGCAAACGCTCGCTCAAGGCTGGCGGCGTGGAAGTGAAAGCGCGCAACTCCGCCGACTCAAAAGTAGTCCCCCTCGCCTCCGCCGCTGCCGAAATTGCCCAGGCAGTGGTCTCGTAGGGCACTCCTCCATTTACTCTGATGTGTGACACTGGTGGCTCGCCCACCAGTGAATACGTAATGCGTGTTTCATCGATTCGCTCGCCTCTTCGCCTATTTCTGCGCTTTTCCACTCCGCTCTTGCCGACACAATCCGTATATTCAATTACCCCGATAGACCAATGATTTAAGGGGGGACGTAT
>CALMGO010000504.1 GCA_937863625.1 uncultured bacterium | reverse complement strand
TCCCTGCCTTTTGCGACCCTCTTGCCCGGTGCGATGCCCGGGACCATCTTGCCGTCCACACATGCCGCAGGAATGGCAACCGGCGAAATATCATACTTGCCGGGCACATCCTGCCACGCAATATTCGTGATTGTGAGTTTGACCGAATCCGCGGCCGCATTTACCGGCACCGCAATTCGCTGAGAAATCGTCGGAAGGTCCGGCGCACCAGGTTCACCCGCCGTGCCCCTTTCGTCGCCCTGCGCGCCGCTTAATGCAATATAGTCCTCCCCCGACGGAGTTTTCTCGATTGTGTATGCCGGAATGGGAAAAGCGTCTCTAATGGCTGCACCTGCGGCCGTCGTGCACAACATAAGCACGATAAGCAACATGACGAAATCGCGTGAAATGTGCCGGAGTGAGAACGAATCAGTTCTATGGCGCAGTCCCATCGGGTTTCCCCTTAAGCAGTTTCCCTCAAAGCCGTTTGCGTTATCGCGAAATTCAATCCTTCGTCCGGAGCATCTGCAGCAGCGCAGGATACACGTGCCGTGTCCCGGCTGGAGGCTGCAACGGCGTAGGTCTGTCGGCGCTGAACCGCGCTTACCATGAACCGTGAGCGGTTATTGCCTGCCATGCCCTTTGTCATCCGGAGTTAGACCTTTCTCTGCAGAACTCGGAACAACGGCACCTTGAAATGCACAAAATCCGCCAGAGCGGATGACATCCCCCCGTGGACAAAGTGCCCCGTCACCTGGCTGAAAACTTTGAAATGCCTCCTGCGCACTTTGGCATAGTACATGTTCTGTATTCAGAGTGTCTGGCCGGATGACGCACCGCGACTCAGCGCCCTTTATACTTTACATTGTACCATACATCCAAAATCGCACGCGAACGGCCGGTTTTCGCGAATTTCTACGCGTGCACCCGGAATGAAACGGGATGTCGAAGAACTGCCCCCGCGCATGCTGGACCATCTCCTGAAATGCAGGAGCGGCCCCATTCCGGGGCCGCCCGGGTAGTTCCTGCACAACCTCACTTTAGAAGACGATGTCCCCTCCTTGTCCCCTTTTGTGCCGGCGCCTCGCGGATGGCGGCTGGATGGCTTCGCGCCGGCCTCCGCCGCGCGGACCTTCGTCATTCGGAAAGATGCTCAGATGCACGCAGCATCCATTCGCGACAAGCGCCTGCCCGACGATGCTCTCCGAAGAAAAGCGCCAGTCCTGCCCCTCTCCCACCGATGGAAACGCCTGACATAATACCTCGCCCGCCGTCTTGAGGAGCGTCATCGCGGCGTCGGTCCCAAATTCGTCCTTGGCCCCCTGCCCCTCCCTCCACCCGATGGCATCCATCGCGTAGCCCGTTACGAGCCGCTTCCAAAGCTTCGAAAGCGTCTCCGGCTTGTCAAAAAGGTCCACCGCGGCAAGCCTCCCCCCTACCGCCGCGATGACACCTCTCGCACCCGCAGGACATGCCATCTTCTCCAGGTACTCTCCTATCGATGTGCGCCGAGCGTCCACCAGATCGTGCATTGCCATCGTGGGAGAATGCGCGTCCGCGGCCTCAAGGGTCTCATCCACCGCGTCCCATACCGCCCCCTGGTCGCTTCGAGCCTCCCCGCAGGCGCGAAGATTTTCCGCCACGTCCCGGCTCTTTCGCCCGCGGAGCGTCGCAGGTGAATAAACCCCGCTCTTGAAATCGTCCGACACGTGCTGCCAGCGCCCCTGCTCGACACAGGATACGGGAATCTTCGTCTTCGCCTTCGCGGCAAGCAGGATGGTGGTGTTCAATATCCTGTTCTGCTTCGCCCCTATCAGTTCCTCGCCATCGATGAGGAGCACGTTCGTCTCCGCGGTGCTTGTCACCATGAGTTCAGGGACGGTTCCGTGCGCGCCCACCTCGGTGACCTTCAAAAGCCCGGCGTCCATCGCCTCGAACGACAGCAGGTAGTCCAGCGCCGCGTTGCCGTTGCCCGACAGGGGCACAAGGGTCAGGCCCGAATGTGTAAGGGCCTCATCCGCCTTCAAGTCCTTGATATACCGCTCGACCGTCCCGACAGTCTCTTCGCCAGCCATTTCTCCGGCTCCTTTCTGAGGGCCACATTTTGTGGCAGCGCCTCGAGCCGGGATATTGTACGAAGGGGTCTGACAAAAACGGCGTGGACCGGGCGCTAAAACTGGTCTGCCTGCTCGGGAAATGACGCTCGACACTGCGGCCGCCGCTGGTCTATGCTCTGCCGCCCCTCATAGACACACGGCGCCTTTTGCCATGTCTGCGGGTAGTTGAACCTGCGGAGCCGTTCCTACTTCGCGTATTCGAAAGCCCCGATGTCCGGCGCGCCGCCCTGCGGCCGGGACACGCCTTCAAAATCATCGCCCGGCGCCTTTCGTCCGCCACATTCGCCCAGCCCCATGTCGATGAGCGCTGAGTCAGCCTTCAGCCTGAAGTTCTTAGCGTCAGGCGCGGCAAAGTATGCCGCCAGGTCCGTACTGAGCGTCACGGCCTTCTCGCCAAAGGTCGCCCCCGGCCCGAATGCGTTCGCTGCGATGGTGTTGCCTGCGATATTGCCTTCCATCATCTCGGTCGGTTTGGCGCTCCAGAGGACGTTATTGAAAATGATGTTGCCGTGCGAATCGTCATTTAAGAGTATGCCGCTCGAACCTCCGACATTGACAAACGTGTTATTGACGATGACGTTTGCCGTTGGCACCTCGCCGCCGTCTATCTTGTACAGGGCTATGCCGCTGCGCCGGTTGATGATAACAACGTTGTTGCGAACTATAGCCTGCGCGACGCCGTCGAAGTTTATGGACTGGCCGCCTACCTTGTTATTGTCGTAGAGAAGGTTCTTCTCCAGAACTGCGCCGTGAATGGTGCCTCCATCCGTTTTTATCTGAATGCCGCAGCCGCCGTTATTGTAGCACGTGTTGCCGACGACGTGCGGATTGTCGCCGCCGTTACTTACGTATATGCCGTGCTCGCGCCGGTTGTTGTGGCACTCGTTGTTCTCGAGCGTAAGGTCTGCCGCCCACGCCGTGAATATCCCCCAGCGGTCATTAGTGTGAGAGTGGCAGTTTCTAACCGTCACTCCCGTGCAGCGGTAGACGGCCACGCCCGCGTTTGCCGCGCGCCCTTCGGCGGCCTGCCCGGTCGACACCTCGAAACCGTCGAAAATAGTGTAATCCCCCCAGATGCTTATCCGGCTCCCCTCGCTGCTCGAAGGCGGAAAACCGCCCAGGTCGATTATCGCCTTGCGCGATTCTACTGAGATATATGTAATCGGCTTGCCTGCCGTTCCCTTCGCGGTGAGTTTCGCCCCTTCGTAGTGCCCCGCCAGAACGCGCACAGTGTCGCCCGCCTTGACGGATTTATTCGCCCGCTCGAACGTCCGCCACGGCGCAGCCTCAAAGCCCGAGTTGTCGTCTGAGCCCGCCTCGGACAGGTAGTAGACGCTTCCGGACGCGCTCGCCTCCAGCGCAGATACCCGCGGCGCGCTCAATAGACACACGCCCGCAAGAAACAATACGCAAAGCACCGCAGCAATCGCTTTTCTCATGGCATTATCTTTTCTCTCTCAGGACGCTCCTGTCACCGCTGCCAAAAGGCCGGATGAAATGGAAAAACGCTTCGACCTCACGGCGCTCCTTTGCATCATACGCGCACCGCGCTCCTAGTAAAGACCGTTCGACCAAACGTTGGCCGCCACGCCCCTCCCCTGCAGATAAGGCGCCCTCTCTCAGTCCCGCGCCTGTCCGGGCATGCCCGCACTTTGCTCCTCGGTGTCAATGTCCGGCTGTCGAGTGGCCAATGTATGAAGCAGGAACAGCGCCGCAGGGTAGTAGATTCCCAGTTCGACCGGCCCGACATACCGCGGCAGAGGAAGGTTTATCGCAAGCAGGTTCCCGGCCGCAAGCGCGATGCCCCAGTACAGTACAGGCTCCAGCGCCCGTACTCTGCGGACATGCCATAGTATGACCGCAAAGACGGGCAGGAGCGCCCATACCCTAACGGCCTCGGACCACACGGCCTGCCAGCCCATCGGACCGCTTGTTTCCTCAAGCCGGCCGATGACGGTCTGGCGTCGGATGATGATGTCCTGGAATACCTCAAATGGGCTTTGTTGCAGAAACGCAGGATTCAGCAGATAAAAGACCGTTACAGCCACCGCAAGAGTGCCCATCGGCAGCAGCAGCCGTTGCCAACGACGCCCGCGCCCGACAAGCCACACGGCAAAACCTATCGGCGCAAGCGCGCCGTTTATCTTGGCAAATGTGCAGAGCCCGCCGAGTGCCCCCATCACGAGCGCTCCTCGGACGCACACGGCCTTGCCCTTGCTGTCGAGGAAGTGCCAGGTCACAAGGAAGAGACATGCAGTTCCCATCAAAAGCGCGTCCGGCCCTACTCGTGGGACGATTTCTACCGGGAACGTCGGCGACAGAACAAGCGGAGACACCGCCGCGAGCGACCACACAGGCCGCTTCAAGATCGAGACCGCCACCGCATACAAGGCCAGCAGGCCGGACAGGTACAGTATCACGTTGCACCCCCTCATCGCAAGAACTGCATCGGCAGG
>CALMGO010000503.1 GCA_937863625.1 uncultured bacterium | reverse complement strand
CTGCCCCCAAACCGGCCCCAACGGCCGCAAAAACGAGATGGAGCATCCGGGATGCCGCAAGAGTGACGATAAACGTGACGAAGTAGACTAATATCCCGGAAAAAGTGAGCGCGGCGGGGTTAACGCGGCCTCTTTTGTTCTTGAGGATGAGGCAGACGATCGTATATGTCAACGGGCCGGTCATTCCAACGAAGGCCAGACCCCAGAAGGAGGTGTGAAAAGAGAGTTTCGCCATGAGCGGGAGGCCGGTTGCGCCGACAGCGCCGGCCAACTGCATCGAAAATGCGGCAAGGTAGAGGAACTTGAGCCTTTTCAAGGGGGGTCTCCAATAGGTTTTGAGCAACTGATTGTAGCAACCGCGCTCTGCGGCACAATGGCCGGGGGGAGCGTTTTGCTTGACTATGCCTGTGTTCGCAAATACGATAGCGGCCTGCGTTTGCGCGCGGTGGACATTGCCTGGCACCTGGTGTCCGAGTGTTTCAGAATATCCTCATAATTAAGCCGAGTTCCCTGGGCGATGTAGTTCACAGCCTGCCTGTGCTGGCGAAGCTGCGTGAAAGATATCCGGAAGCGAGGATATCGTGGCTGGTGGGGACGCAGGCGGCGCCTTTGGTAGAGGCAAACCCGATGCTCGACGCGGTTTTCTTCTTCAAACGAAGGGCAGGCGGCGCAGTCGGTACGTTCATGGCGCAATGGGAGCTTTCGAAGAGGCTCCGCCGAGAAAGATTTGACTGCGTAGTGGACCTCCAGGGGCTCTTCAGAAGCGGTTTTTTTGCTCGCGTGACGGGGTCGCCAAGAAGAATCGGCCTGAGTGATTCGCGAGAGGGGGCAAGGCTTTTCTATACGGACGTGGTCGACGTGGGGCGCGGGCGTCATGCCGTCGACAGGTACCTGACGGTGGGCGATGCGCTCGATTTTCCCGCCGGCGGGGCGAAATTTGAACTCGTCGTGGCCGAGAGCGCGCGGCGGTCGGTGGAGGAGATGCTTGCCGGCCTTGGCCGGGCAAAGCCGTATTTCGCCATGTCACTGGGTGCAAGGTGGGAGTCGAAGGACTGGCCAGAGGAGCACTTTGCGGCGGCGGGGAGGCTCTTTGTAGAGCGTTTTGGAGGGACGGTTTTTCTTCTGGGGGCGGCATCGACGAGAGAAAGCGGCGCGAGGATAGCGGCGAAAAGCGGCGATAACGTGTTAGATATGACGGGCCGCACCAGTCTATCCGAACTGGTGGCCATTGTCGGCAATATGGACTTGGTCATAACGCCCGATACGGGGATAATGCATATTGCTGACGCGCTCGGGACGCCGCTTGTGGCGATATTCGGCGCGACGGACCCGGCAAGGACGGGACCGTATTTTCAGCGCGACAACGTCATAGTCGCCGCGGGCGTATGCCCGAAGGCGCCGTGCCTGGACAAGACGTGTGCGGGCATGGGGACGATATGCATGAAGTCGGTGACGCCTGAGGAAGTCGTCGGGCGTGCCGCTTTGATTTTGGAGGAAGCGACTTGAAGGAACTTGCGCGTCTCTTCGGGTATGTGCGGTATTACAAGGGGCAGGCGACGATATCCGTCACGATGGCGGTTATTACTTCGCTCTTGGATTTTGCGCGCATTCCGACGCTGGTGCCCGTCTTTTACGCGCTCATGGGCGGAGAAGCTGAGCGGGCCAAGGTTATGGAGTGGCCGGCCGAGGTGGGCAAGTATCTGCCGGGGCTGGAGGGGATAACGCGGCGGATAGTCGACGCGATGCTTGCCAACCCCCTCGGGACGATGTCGTGGGCAATCGGACTTTTGATAGCGATCAGCGTGGTCAAAGGCGCGGCGCTCTACCTGCAGGAATATCTGGCGGGCAAGGTGCACACGGGCGTGGCGAGGCGGCTGGCGGCGGAATTGTACGCCCATGTGCTGAGTTTACCAATGTCTTTTTACAACCGTGTCGGCTCGGCGAGCGTTGCAAGTCGTTTTACCAACGACCTCGAGGGGGTGGGCAGGGGGCTTGCGTATTTTTTCAGCAAGGCGGTACTGCAGCCGATAAGGCTGGTCGGGTTTGTCGCGCTGGCGGCTTTTATCAACTGGAAACTGCTTCTTTTCAATGCGGCGCTTTTCCCTCTTCTGGCCATCGGCATAAAGGCGCTGGGGGAGAAGGCCAAACGCGCGACGAGAAGAGGACTTCACAGCCGCGACAGACTGATGAACATCCTGCAGGAATCGTTCGAGGGCATATCGATAGTCAAGGCCTTCAACATGGAGCGGCGCGAGCAGGCGCGTTTTCACGAGGAAAACGACAAAGTGCGCGTGCAGGATCTCAAGGTCGTACGAGTGGACGCGGCCACGAGCCCTTTTACCGAGATGATGGGGATTATCGGCGTAGGGCTGTCGCTGTACATGGCGGGGCGGGCGGTGCTTTTGACGCATGAGATGACGATGCTGGAATTCGGCGCGTTTTATACTGCGCTCGTGAGCATCAGCGACCCCATCCGCAAACTGAGCGCGATCAACTCGCGAATCCAGGCGCTGGTCGCGTCGGCGACGAGGGTTTTTTCGTTTCTCGATGAGAAGACCGACATCATTGAAAAACCTGACGCGGCGAACCTCGATGCATTCTCACGGGAGATAAGGTTCGACCGGGTTTCCTTCACGTACAACGGGACCGATGAAGTGCTGCACGGGGTTTGCGTCACTGCGGCAAGGGGCGAGATAATAGCGCTTGTGGGGCCGTCGGGGTCGGGCAAGAGCACGATGGCGCGGCTATTGCCGAGGTTTTACGACCCTTCCGGAGGCGCGGTGCTCATCGACGGGACGGACATAAGAGACGTGACGCTGTCGAGCCTTCGCGACCAGATAGGGCTCGTGACGCAGGAGGTGATACTCTTTAACGACACAATCGCGGCTAACATCTCCTACGGGAAGACGGACGCTTCGAAGGAGGAGATACAGGCTGCGGCGAAGGCGGCCAATGCGCACGGCTTTATCGAGAAACTCCCGAGCGGCTACGACAGCATGGTGGGGGAGAAGGGACTCGTGCTGTCGGGGGGGCAGAGGCAGAGGATAGCGCTTGCGCGGGCGATACTCAAGGACCCGCCGATACTTATACTGGATGAGGCGACCTCGTCGCTTGACAGCGAAAGCGAGCATCTGATACAGGAGGCGCTGGACGAATTCATGCGCGACCGGACGAGCATCGTCATCGCTCACAGGCTCTCGACGGTGAAACGCGCATCGAGGATATACGTTATCGACGCGGGCACGGTAGCAGCCAGCGGGACAAACGAAACGCTGCTTCGCGACTGCCCGATGTACAAGAACCTCTACCGAAGGCAGTTCATGCTTGCGGAACCCCAAGGAGACTGAAAGGAGACCATGCGATGAAGGGCAAGGCGTGGAAATTCGGAGACAACATCAACACCGACGAGATAATACCGGCGCGTTACCTCAACACGAGCGATAACGCCGAACTGGCGTCGCACGTGATGGAGGACGCCGACCCGGATTTCGCGAAGAAGATGTCGAAGGGCGACATCATTGTCGCAGGGGAGAACTTCGGGTGCGGGTCGTCGCGCGAGCACGCGCCGATAGCGATAAAGACCGCCGGCATTGCATGCGTAATCGCAAAGTCCTTCGCGAGGATATTCTTTCGCAACTCGATCAACATGGGGCTTGCCATCATAGAGTCGCCGGAAGCAGTGGACGCTACCGCAGAGGGCGACATGGTCGAGGTCGACCTTGCCGAAGGGACGATAACAAACGTGACAAAAGGCGGGAAGTATACGTTTCCGGCGTTTCCGCCCGAACTTGAAGGTATCATTGCCGAGGGCGGGCTGATGAGTTACGTGAAGAAAAACGTCACGCAATAGCGATTCGCAGTGCTTTGCGTGAAATCTCTGGAACACTACGGGCGGCAACGCTACTAACAGTGGGGAAAGAAGTGCCGGGAACGTCAGTAGAAGAAATGGAACTGGTGACGCGCTCGAAAGCGGGCGACGTCGAGGCCTTTGCGACGCTTGTAAGGCGTTATCAGGACAGGCTTTACAATCTGGCGTACAGGATGCTGGGCAACGCCGATGACGCCTGCGACATGGTGCAGGAATCGTTTATGGCCGCCTTTGAGGGGCTGGGAGGGTTTCGCGGAGACGCGGCGTTTTACACATGGCTATACCGGGTAGCGGTAAATAAATGCCTCGCGCACAGACGCGCGCGCGCCGGGAAAAGGGAGTTTGCCGTGGGCGGCAGCGACGCTACGCCGCTTGAGACGGCCGGGTCGAAGGCCGTGACTCCGGATATCATGATGGAGCGCCTGGAGACAGGTGAAGCGGTGCAGAGGGCGATTATGGGACTGCCTGAGGATTACAGGGTGGTAGTGGTGCTGAAGGACGTAGAAGGCTTTGAATACGAGGAGATCGCCGAGATGGCAGGCATAGCGCTCGGCACTGTGAAATCCCGCCTGCACAGGGCAAGGCTACTCCTGAGGGAGGCGCTGGAGCCTTACGTGGGATAAGGGAGGAAACCATGAAATGTCAGAAATGTGAAGAACTCCTGAGCGAGTATATCGACGAACGGCTCGACGCTCTAATGTCAGCCGAGGTGGCCGCGCATCTGGCCGAATGCCGTACGTGCGGGGAGAGCGAAGCGAAACTACGCGCGACGATAGCGCTCGTAGGGGGGCTCGACCGCAAGACGGCGCCGCTTGATTTCGGCGAACTGGCCGCGGCGAAACTGGAGCGGCGGATGCTGCTCGACGGCAAGGGGTACGCGGCGAAGCGACACATCATCAGCCCCTGGCGGTTTACGGGGATAGGCGTTCTCGCCGCTGCGGTGATACTTATAGTATGCTACGTGATGATACCTCCCGTGAAAGAAGAGCACACCGCCTCGTATGACAGAGTCGCCATGGATGTTGATAAGGACTTCACAGGCGGAGCTGTCGTCGAGAGAAAAGAGGAGGCCCCGGTACTCGCGGATAGACTCTCAGTGAATAAATCCGCCGCGGAAGTGCCTGCAGGCATCACAGCAGCGGCGGAGCAGACGCGGGCATACGATAGCAGCGCGGCAGGCGCAGCAGGTGGGCGGGTTGCGAGCAACGCAGCCTCCGGCGGAGGAGGCTCCATGTCGGCTGCGGCTCCGGCGCAGGTAACGGCTGAGCTCGCTCAGGCCAAGGGCGATGCGGTTGCCATGCCGGCTCTTGCGAGGGAGGAAGAAAAGGCTACCGTGACCACGCTTGGCGCTAACGAAACGGCGAAACTCAAGTCGCTCGGGTATATCGGCGACGGCGCTGAAAAGCCGGCCGAGGCTGCGCGGCCGGTCGCAGTTGCGGTGGATTCCGAAGTCATCAGCAAACTGAGGAAACGGCAGGCTCAAAACGCGCCGGAGGCAAGTCTCATGTTCAGCAACACCGAAGCGGTCGCGCCGGTTACAATTGAATTTGACGGTGACGTGAGCGCGCCGGTGGAAAAACTGATGAGTCTTCTCGGCGGCGCAGACGTGAAGGTCGGCACGACGGTGATGACTCTCGACGAAGTCTCGAAGGCCGCGTCGGCGGCAGGCGTGACGATAGTGGAGATGAGCGCCGACAAGGCGGTTGTGGAGTTTAAGTGCGTTCCTGAGCGCACGCGTGAGATTACGGAGGCCCTCAAGCAGGCCTTTGCCCCTGCTCTTAAGGCCCCCGCCGATGCCAAACACGTAGAAGGGTATGTCATCGAGGGGCCGACGACAAACCAACCGGCATTCGACTCTGGAGTTACAGTCGACCGCGACGGCGACACAGAAAGCGAGCCGACCGTGACACGTCTGGTGTTTGTGAGGCGCAAGGCAGGCGCCGGGGGAGAATCGGCTCCTTAGGCGGCGCGCATCGCGCAAAAAGTGAGGCTATTCTCCGGCGAGCCGGCGCAGAAGAGAGATATTCACACGGTCACAGGACCGCCTGCCGCACATGCCTTTGGGAGTTTCGAGTATCTTCGGGATGAGCGCGAAGTCAGCGTCGCGCATGATTCTTGCAAAGCCCTCACGTCCGATGCGCCCCTTCCCAATGTGATCATGCCTGTCGACGCGGCTCGCGAGCGCACCTTTGGAGTCATTCACGTGAATGGCCTTGACACGGCGGGTGAGACGGCGGGCGGCGAGTTCGGCCTTGAAGGACTCATATCCTGCCTGCGTGGCGAGGTCGTAGCCGGCGGCAAAGAGGTGCGCTGTGTCGAGGCAGACACCGAGCCTCGCGCCGCCTCCGGCCATGCGGATTATGTCGGCGACCTCCGAAAGGCGCGAACCGACGGCCGTGCCTGCGCCCGAAGTCGTCTCGACAAGGATGCCGGTCTTCGGGGTCGAACGGAGGACGTCTGCCAGGACGGAGGCGACCTGAGGAAGCGCTTTCGGCGTGCCTTGTCCGAGGTGATTTCCCGGATGGAGTACGAGCCACTTGATGCGATAAGCTGCGGCAAGGGCGGACTCCTTCTGGAGGTCGTCGACGGACTTTAGAACAAGCGCGCGGTCTGGTGAGGCGGGATTGACGAGGTAACATGCGTGGGCGATGACGATCTTGATGCCGGTTTGTTTCTGTTCGGACTTGAAAAGGTTTACATCCTCGTCGGACACAGCGGGGAAGCGCCATTGAACGTTACTCTTCAGGAAGACCTGCATGCAGTCGGCGCCGGCATCTTCGGCGCGGGCGAACGCGCGATAGACGCCACCGGCGATTGACATATGCGCGCCGACGAGCGGCTGCGCTTGTGCGGGCTTTGCCACGGGTGCTCCTTTCGAGGGCCAATTGTCCAGGATGCGGCGGGGACTTCAAGCAGGCGTTATTGCCCGGTGCGGCGGAGCGCGTACAATCGAGACTTAAAGGAGGCGTTCATGCCGATGACGAATAAAGAAGTAGCGGCCTTTCTTGAGAGGGTCGGGGAGATACTTGAGATCCGCGGCGAAAACGTATTCAAGGCGAGGGCATACTACTCCGCAGCAAGGACGATTGAAAGCCTCGGAGAAGACGTATCGAAAATCGTCGCGGACGGCGAACTCGACGAACTGCCCGGTTTCGGCGAGGCGTTGACCGAGAAGGTCAGCGAACTTGTCAGGACCGGCCAAATGAAGTACTACGATGAGATAACTGCCGACCTGCCGGAAGGGATTTTCGAACTCCTTGACGTAGGCGACGTCGGGCCGAAGAAGGTGAAGCTCTTTTACGACAAACTCGGCATAGGCTCCGTGGCCGAACTCGAAGCAGCGGCGCGCTCCGGCGCGCTGGCGGAACTTCCGGGGATGGGCGACAAATCGCAGGCCAAGATACTCGCAGGGATAGAACAGGGAAAGGAACACAGAGGCAGGTGGCTTTTGTCGCAGGCCGTGCCGCTTGGTGAGAGGATAGTCGCCGTCGTAGAGAAACTGGAAGGCGTGAAGCGCGTATCCCTCGGAGGAAGCATCCGGAGGCGTCGCGAAACGGTCGGCGACATCGACGTGCTCGTATCATCGAAACGCGGCGCTCATGTCATAGCGGAATTCACGAAGCTTGACGGCGTAGAGAGGGTTCTCGCTTCGGGCGACACAAAGGGGTCGGCGGTCTTTTCTCCGGGAATACAGGCGGACCTGAGAGTCGTGGAGGACAAATCGTTTGCCACCGCGCTGCATTACTTTACGGGTTCCAAAGAGCACAACGTACGCATGAGGCAACTGGCCAAGGACCGCGGCTGGAAACTAAACGAGTACGGGCTCTTTGACGGCGACAAAATGCTCGCGTCGAAGGACGAGAAGGCTCTGTTTGCGCATTTCGGAATGGACTTTATAGAGCCGGAGCTGCGCGAGGATACCGGCGAGATAGAGGCGGCGCTGAAGGGGGCGCTGCCGGATCTCGTGGAGAGCCGCGATATCCGCGGGGCTCTCCACGTGCACTCGGACTGGTCCGACGGGCGGGTGACAATCGAGGAGCTCGCGCGAGAGGCGGTCTCGCACGGATTCTCGTATATGACGATAAGCGACCACTCCCAGTTCAGCCACGGACTCGACGAAAAGCGCCTGGGCGAGCAGTGGAAGGAGATCGACCGTGTCAGGCGCATCGCGGGGGGCATCGATATTCTGCGCTCCTGCGAGATTGACATAATGAAAGACGGCTCTCTCGACATCGACGACGAGACCCTCCAAGGTCTTGAGTGCGGTATCGCATCGGTGCACGGCTCGACTGAGTTAGGCGCCGCCGAACAGACCAGACGAATCATCGCAGCCGTATCGAACCGCTATGTCGACATCCTCGGCCATCCAAGCCAGAGGCTGCTGCCGGACCAGGGAGGAATGGCGTTTGACGTGGAGGCGGTGCTGTCTGCGTGCGCGGCCAGGGGCGTTGCCGTGGAGATAAGCGCGGACCCCATGCGGCTGGACCTCGACTGGCGGTACATAAAGACCGCCAAGGCGCTCGGGTGCAAATTCGCCATAGGACTTGACGCGCACGAGAAGGAGCACTTCGGCTGGCTCACGTACGGCGTTTCCATGGCGAGAAAGGGCTGGCTTGAGAAGGGGGACATACTGAATACGCTGACGGCGCGGCAGTTTCGAGAGAGGCTCGGGCGGAGGCGAAAGCGCCGGAAAGCTTAATCGGTCCTTATGGCGAGGATGAGGTAGCCGCCGATGGACTCGAAATTACCCGGGACGATGAGGAAGGTCGTGCCCTGGGGGCTTTTGAGGGATGTGCGGAAGATGCTTTTCTTGCCGGACTGAGTCTTGCTGTAGACCTCAATGTTCAACGTGTAGAGGACATACGAGTCGCCGTTGCCGTCGGTGGTTTGTTCGGCGGCGTTAAGAGTGAGTGCGAGGTAGTCTCCGGTGGCGAGCTGGCTGGTGGAAGTGCCGCCGACATTTACCCTCGTCGCGCTGCGGGAGAGGAAATCATACCGCGAGAACCGGAACTGCCGGGAGATTTTGTCGGCGAGGTCGGAGAGTCTCGGATCTATGGTAACCTGGCCGCCGGAGCCGGAGGCCTTTATCTGCGTAACAGTGACCTCGGCCGCCTCGAGGCACGCGGCCAACACCAGTGACAACAGCGCGGCGAGCATGAGTTTTTTCATTCTCTGCACTCTCCTTTACCGCGATTGTAATGGTGTCCACAAGGCGGCGCAAGCACTTCTATATCCTTTCGATCCATACAACTGGAAACTGTCCGTCGGCCGCGTTCATCACGACGGCCGTGTATTCGGGCGCGCCCACCTCGACCGAGAGCACCTGGAAGCCGGGCCTGGATGTCGCATCCACGGGCGTCCGGGTCTGCGGCCCGAACACATACAGGGTGAGAAGTATGGCAGCGGCCGCGGCGGCAAACGCAGCGCCCCTCCAGAGCCTTGCGAAGAGAATCGACCTGTTTTCGCGCGTTGCCAAGTCGCTCTGTATGCGGTCCCACATGTCGGTCCACACCTGTTCGCCGGGGATCACGGTCTCGCGCGCGGCCGCGTCGGCCGCCAAAAAGGCGTCAAGCGTGGCTCTACAGGAACTGCAGGTGACGAGATGATCCTCCAGTTTGCGCGTTTCTTCGGGAGAAAGCACGCCATCCACATGCGAACTTATCATTTCGGCGAATTCATTGCACTGGCTCATCGCCGGCCTCCACATGCATCGACAGGCTCTTTTGGAGGTACTTCCTCGCGTAAAAGAGCCTCGACATAACCGTTCCTATGGAAATCCCGAGCGCATCGGCGATTTCCCTGTAAGACAGCTGCTCGACGGCGGCCAGGACGAACACCGAGCGGTGTTTTTCGCCCAGGGCGTCGATCGCCGCAGAGATTTTCTCGGACATTTCACCTCTCAGGACGGCCTCCGGAGGCGTTTCCTGCCCGGAATCGATAAAATCCGCCAAGGAACCGGGCTCTTCACCGGGTCCGTCGAGAGAAAGCATACGCTTTCTTTTTCGGGCGAGATCGAGTGATGTATTGACGACAATCCTGTAAAACCAGGTTTTTACGCTCGCCTCGCCCCGGAAGCCGCTCGCCGCCCTGAAGACCTTCACAAATGCGTCGCTGGTGGCGTCCAGCGCGTCGGCGTCGTTGCCGAGGAGCCTGTAAGCTGCGCGGTAGGCTTTTTGCCGGTAGCGCAAGAAGAACTCCTTCTGGGCGGCCTGGTCACCGCGGCCTACTGCGGCGAGGATTTCATGGTCGCTTAGTTCATCCAACCGACGTCTCCATCGGCCGCGCCAACGGTTAGACGGCGCAGCCTGCCCCCTTATTCAAGGCGCAAATATACGCGACGGAGTCGGGCGGGTCAAGCGAGAGTGCCATCATCAACGCGGGAGGCGCCGATGATGTCGCCAAGATTGACGATAGCGCCATCGCCCGCATTTGTCGATGTGGAGGTAATCACGCAGGCCGAGGCGGAGCGGGCCGCCAGGTAGGCGGCCAGGGGACGGTCTTCACCGGCGCCGTACGGGAGAAAGAGGTCATCGAGCAGGCCATTTTTGAGCCAGGAATCGGCCGGCAGGGACATGCGCGCCATAGGCAGGATGCCTTCAATGCGCCCGCGGAGGAGGCCGAAGCGCCTGTGTGCGGCTTTGACGATGCGCGACGCCTCGCCGAGGAAAGTCTCGAAGTACTCGCCTTTCAGGCGGTGCCAGCCGTCCCTGTTGAACTGTCCTCCAAGGCAGTGTGCGTCTACTATCTGCAGATCGTGGCCGCGGCGGTACTCTATGTCGTCAAAAGCGCGGATATCTTCGCCGAAACGTTCGAGGTGTGCGTGTGCGATGGGGTCGTTGTATCCGAAGAAGTCCATACGGCGAAACGGCGTCATGCAAGCGGCGTTTGAGTCGAGGTCTATCACGACGCGGTCCACGTCATAGGAGGCGAGCTCTTCCACGACGGCGAGGCGGTAGCATCGAACCTCCTCATAGGCCATGGACAAGACACCCCTCAGGCGAAACTGGCCATCGCGGCTTTCCCAGAGGCAGTGCTGGTGGGAAGCTTCGAAATCACAGGCAAGTCCCGGGAAATAGTCATCATACGGGCGGCAGACGACGCTGAGAGAAAGACCGCAGTTTCTTCCAGCGGTCGCGGCGGCCTCGAGAAAATCCACACTTTTGAGCATCGCCTCAAGCAGGCGTCCGCGATAACGCGTGTCCCCGGAAAGCGCCGTAGCGACCCTCGTGTGATAGAGCGCCTTGCCGCAGATGGAGGCGTGCCAGAGAATATCCGTGACGCCGGCGTCGCGCAGTTGTTTGAAGGTAGTGTTGATATGGGAGAGCGCCTCTGCGGAACTAACCACAGCGCTTGCGCCAAGGAGCGCATAGGGGCTGATTGAGAAGAACCGTCTGTCCTCTGGCTTCACCGGCTAATCCCCCGGGTTTCCATGAAAGATACTTCCCTAAA
>CALMGO010000502.1 GCA_937863625.1 uncultured bacterium | reverse complement strand
GTCGGTTGGCGTTTCACGGATCAGCCCCCTTACCACCGACAAGGCCCTTTCAAAATCTCCCTTTCGGGCAAGCATTGTAGCCAGCATTCGCCCGAATGCCGGTGTCCCGAGGCCCTTTTTCCTGAGATCCTCTATAAGATCTATCGCCTGGGGGTCTTTGTCTTGCCTGTACAGCGATATGACAAGGCCGGCATAGTCGGCCAGCTGCGGAGTACTCGAAGAAAGCGCCTTACGGTAAAATTCTTCTGCGCTTGCGTCCTGACCCGCCCTGCTGTAGAGCCTTGCCACCATCTGAGAGAGGAGCGTTCCGGCGTTGACGTACCTGGCCTCGTCGCCGACCAGCCGGCCGGCCAGTGCGGCAGGGTCATCAGTCACGTCGACGATGCCAAAGGCGACCGGCTCGGGATGAGCGAGAAAACCATTGTCAGCGCCGGAAAGGAGCAGTCCCGCCGCCCGGTACGCGTCACCCAGCGCAGTGAGCCGACGAACAGCCACTTCGTAGACATCGGGGAAGTGTGCTCCCTTTTCGGCAAGTGTTACGAAGAGGTCCCCCGCCCTGTCGCGCTGGCCGTATGACCGCACGACCCGAGCGAAGCCGTATGTGGCAGCCATATCATCGTCATGCGCCGCCGAGTAGCGACTGTAAACCCCTTCCGCATCCCCAAGCGAAAACCCCCTGGCGATTCTGGCAAAAACCTCTATCGCGATACTCGGCTCAAAGGTGTTATCCTGCAGTATCTTCTCGGCGAGAGCAAATGTTTCGTCTCTCTTCTTCTCTGCGATGTAGATATCAAGGACGGCAAACACTACCTGGGCGTCAGGAAGAGCCGCTGCCCGCCCCGAAAACGCGAACTTCTCAGCCTCATCGGAGCGACCGGCATTGCGGTATATTGCGATGATCTCCTGCTCGACCCTGGGGTCGCTTCCCTGGCGGGAGATGTAGACAGTTGCGCGCGCAACTGCATCGTCAACCCGGCCTTGCCCGGCAAGCACGTCCATAAGAGCGAGGACGCCAAGTTGACTCAAAGGGTTTTGTGCCACAAACCTCTCGACCGTATCTACCGCCGTCTCAGCGTCGCCCATGGCCTCCAGAACCGCCAGAAGCGCAGAAAGCGCCCTCGGGTCGCTTGGCGCCTCGCCAAGGGCTTTACGGGCCTCTGCGAGAGCCTCACCGAGCTTTCCCTGTCTCCTGAGGACGCTGACCAAGGCCCTTCTTATGCCGGTAGGATCCTGTTCCATTCCATAGGCAAGTGCCGCGCCGGCATTGCTCGTGGGCCCGCCGACCACGCCCTCTGAGATATCGAGGGCCGTTCTGTAAACCCTCTCGGCATCGCTTAGCCTATCGAGCCGCACGTAAAGGCTCCCAAGTTCGACGCAGGCAAGGCGCTTGAGTTCATTTCGCATGCCTGGCGCCGCGGCAAGCGCACCCTCCAAGAGCCTGGCAGCATCGTCCAGCCGGTTACCCAATTCGAGCCGGCTGCTTGTTCGAAAATACCACGAAGCATCAGCCGGCGCTATCGCGTCCGCCTTTGCGTAGAGGGCGACGGCCTCCTCCACATTGCCGGCTTCCATAAGTATCTCACCCTTCTTACGGACAACAGGCGCCGCTTCCGGGTCCAGAGCAAGTGCATTGTCCAGCGCTGCGATTGCGGCGGTTCTCATAGCCTTCGCATCGCGCAGAAGACTCGCTTGTCTGACGCCGGTTGACATCTGCTGGTACCGGTAGATTTCTTCAAGCCTCGCCGCCTCAAGATCAAGAGCTGCCGCGGTGGCAAACTGGGCGTATGCTTCAGGTTTGTTGGTAGCAGGGGCGTCCTGGCCGGACGCTTCCTCAGAAGTGGCAGAGAGGGCGGAAGCAGGGGCGACAACCTCCGGCGGGCCCTGCGCAGGTCGTCCGAGTCCAGCGCACCCGCCCGTAATCGGCAACATAAGCAACGCCACCGCCGCTATTGCGGCGCTGTGGAGCCCGCGCAACCTTGCCTTGGCCGCCACAAAAGCCTCCTAAGGAATGACCTTGTTAAGCGGGTACTCTATTATGCCCTGCGCTCCGGCCTTCTTGAGGTCGGGGATAAGCGTCCTGACAACAGACTCCTCGATTATCGTCTCCACCGCAAACCAGTCATTGCCCGCCAGCGGCGACACTGTGGGGTGCTTCAACGCGGGCAACACGGCGAGAACCGTCGCGAGGTCGGCAGCCGACACGTTCAGCTTAAGCCCGACCATGTCGCGCGCAACGATAGCCCCCTTGAGAAGAAGGGAAATGTTCTCAATCTTCTCTCGCTTCCAAGGGTCGCTCCACGCTTCCTTGTTGGCAATAAGCCTCGTCGTGGACGTCAGCACGACGTCAATAATACGCAGATTGTTGGCGCGAAGACTTGATCCCGTCTCGGTGACCTCCACTATTGCGTCGACCAGCCTGGCCTTAACCTCGGTGGCGCCCCAGGAAAACTCCACCTTCGCGGTGATCCCTCGCTTCTCGAAAAACTTGTTTGTCACGCCGACAAGTTCGGTCGCGATGAGTTTCCCGTCAAGGTCTTCGACCTTCTCGACGGCCGATTCGGCTGGAACGGCTATCACCCACCGGGCCGGCTGACGCCGCTGCTTTGAGTATACGAGTTCAGCGACTTCCACGACCTCGCTGCCGTTTTCCAGAATCCAGTCATGGCCGGTCAGCCCCAGGTCGACGACGCCGTTTTCCACGTATCGGCTCATCTCCTGCGCGCGAAACATTATCCCCTGGATGTCCGGATCGGAGAAGGTCGGGTAGTAGCTGCGCGATCCGATGGATATGTCGTACCCGGCATGCTCAAGGAGATCGAATGTTGACTTTTCGAGGCTTCCCTTTGGCAAACCGAACTTAAGCGTCTTCCTGGATTCTGTGTTGGACATCGACTCCTCCGGGGTCTTCAGCAGGCCGCGCTACCTTGCCTTCGACTTACGCGCGCTGGGACACTTAGCCGCAAGCGGGCACTCGGGGCACCGCGGGCTGTGTGAAATGCACGTGTGTTCCGACAGTTCTTTCAACAAAAACATCATCTGGTAGGCCTTCTCCTCGCCCAGGATGTCATCAAGCGCTTTGGTGCACTTGCCGGCACTTGAGACCCTGCCGGCAATCCCGAGCCGCTTGACCACCCTCAAGACATCCGAGTCCGGCACCATCGTGAAATGGCCGCGACCGGCGAGAATGACCATGTTCACTATCTCGACGTTGAGCGCCGCTATGCCGCGGAGGAAATCCTTGGCTTCTTCGCCCGAGGCATTGTCGAGGAATCTGAGCTCCAAATCGTGCGTACCCTCAAAGATGCTGGTGAGGACGTCATGTATCGCGCCGGCCTTTGCGTCGGCGTCCTTGATGCCTACAAGCATCCGCGCGACCTCCGGCGGTTGCGTGACGCGCAGTTCATTCCAGTTGACAACCGACTCCTTGACGCGGCTAAGCGCCTTCTGCGCCGCCGCCACAGACGCTCCCTGCGCAATAATCGCCAGAAGAAGCGCCTCCATCATGCCACCCTGCGACGGGATGTTCTTGAGGTGCCCCTTGTTTCGCAGAATGGTCAGCACGTCGGGCGCCAGCCGGGATTTTCTTGCAGCCACGATACTTACCCCTCCAACGCGTCCCTTATGGTCTTGGACAGATGGACGCTTCTCTTAACGGAGTCGTCCGCTTCGAAGCTTATGATCGGCACGCTTCGCGTGACAAGCTTTTCGCCCAGTTGTTTCTGGATGTATCCTCTGGCATGACGGATAACGCTGAGCGTCACCGCCTGCTCTCTTTCATCGCCCATTACGCTGACTTTCACTTTGGCCTGTTTGAGGTCCCCTGAGAGTTCAACAGCGGTAACGGTTACAAATCCCACCCGCGGGTCGGTCATCTCGAAGAGTATGATTCTGCTGACCTCGGCCTTGATGGCATCGGCAAGCCTTTCCTTTCTGCGCAGCGCCATCAGAACACCTCCACCTCATAGTCAAGCAGGACAAGCCGCCTGTCCATGCGGACAAAATCCGCGACCTTTGAAGCCACGCCTTCAGCAAAGCGTTTGTCTGGAGAAATGACGCAGACTCCCAGGCACGCGCTCTGCCACACGTCATGAAGGTCCATCTCGGCCACGCTCACGTTGAACTTCTGCCTGAGCCGTTCCTTGAGGCCTTTGACCGCGCTTCGCTTTTCTTTAAGCGAATGCGCGTCAGGCAGGCTCATTTTCAGCATGACCACGACGACGGCCATCGTTCTATGCCAACTTCCTCGCTATCTTCTCGGTCTCAAACGCCTCAAACACGTCGCCGTTCTTGACGTCGTCAAAGCCGGCAAGCTTGATGCCGCATTCAAACCCTTCGCGCACTTCGCGCACGTCGTCTTTGAAATGCTTGAGGCTGTCTATCTGACCTTCGTGAACCACGACGCCCTGCCTGGCCACCCTGATAGTGGCTCTTCGGGGTATGACACCGTTGGTGACCATGCAGCCGGCAATGGTGCCGATCCTCGACACCTTAAATGTGTCTCTCACCTCCGCCTGGCCCCGTATGACCTCGCGGATTTCCGGCTCCAGCCTGTTCTCCAGCGCAGCCCTCATATCTTCCATGAGATGATAGATCACATTATAAAGCCTGATCTCGACCTTCTTCTGGTCGGCCACAGAGCGCGCCGCCTGCTCGGCAACTACGTTGAAGCCGAGCACGATCGCATCGCTGGCGTCGGCCAGGAGCACGTCGGACTCGTTTATCCCGCCAACGCCGGCGTGTATAACGCGTACTGCCACTTCCGGTATCGACATGTCGGCGAGAGTCCGCTGCAGAACCTCTACGCTGCCCTGGACGTCGGCCTTGAGGATAAGTTTGAGTTCTTTGGTGCCGGTCGATTCGAAACTTTCCATAAGATTTTCAAGCGACACGTGAGGTCTCGATACTATGCTCTGCTGGCGGCGCTGGGCGAGCCGTCGCTCGGCTATTTCGCGCGCCTTCTGGAGGTCGTCAAGCACGTAAAACTTGTCGCCCGCCTCCGGAACCTCGTTAAACCCGGAAACCTCCACCGGCGTCGACGGAAGGGCCGCATCCACAGAGCGCCCCCGTTCGTCGTTCATTATCCTGAGCTTGCCGTATGCTCCTCCGGCAACCATCACGTCGCCTAACTTGAGCGTGCCGTTCTGCACGAGGACGGTGACAACTATACCTTTGCCTTCGGTGCGTCGCGCCTCAATAACAGTCCCCAGCGCCGGACGCGACGGGTCGGCACTGAGTTCAAGAAGCTCAGCCTGCAGCGCAAGCATTTCGAGCAGGTTGTCAACGCCGTCCTTTGTAATCGCCGACACAGGAGCAAAAATCGTCTCGCCACCCCATTCTTCGGCGAGGAGTTCATAAGTGGTCAGCTGCCGCTTGACCCGTTCAATCTGGGCGTCGGGCTTATCGATCTTGTTGACCGCAACCACTATCGGGACTTTGGCGGCCTTCGCGTGGTTGACAGCCTCGACCGTCTGCGGCATCACACCGTCATCCGCCGCTACGACGAGTATCACGATGTCGGTCACGTTGGCCCCCCGCGCGCGCATTTCGGTGAACGCCTCGTGGCCGGGAGTATCGAGAAACGTGATAATGTGCCCGCTGTCGGTCTTTACCCTGTATGCGCCGACATGCTGGGTGATCCCGCCGAACTCTCCCGCCGCCACGTCACTGTGTCTAATGGCGTCGAGAAGGGAGGTCTTGCCGTGGTCCACGTGCCCGAGAAGTGTTACGACGGGCGGCCGCGGCATCAGCTTGGCAGGGTCGCTCACCTGCTCCTCCAAGCGTCGCAGTTCGTCATCGGGGTCGTACTCCTTGCGCACCGTCGCTTCAACGCCAAACTCCATCGCAAGCACTTCGACCATCTCGTCAGGAATAGGCTGATTGACACTGGCCATCGTGCCAAGGTCCATGAGTTTCTTGACCAGTTGTCCGGTCTTTATGCCGGTAGCCTGCGAGAAGTCCCTCAGCGATACCGGAGCCTGCAGTTCGACTTTGGTCGGCTTCGACGGAGCAACAATCGCCCTGACCGCCGGCCCCCTGCCGACGGGGAATTTCTGCTTCTTCTTGGCCTTCTTCCGCGGCGGCAGTATGATGCGCCGCAGGATTCTCGACTCCTCTTTGGATTCCTTCTCAACAATAGCAGCGGCCTTGACCATCTGCTCCTTGAGCGCGTCCTCGTCGACAACTGCTATCTTCTCTACCGGCGCGGCCGGTTTCTTCCCGTGAACGGGCCGGGGCGCCGGCTTGGCCGGTTCGGCTGGCTTGACGACTTCGCCCGGCGCTTTGTCTTCGGCGGCAGGCGGGGTGGCTTCTCTGGCAACTTCACCATCCTTTGTGGAAGGCGCCGGCTCGGGAGTCTGCACCTTCAAGGAGGCGCTTTCCCGCACCTTCTGTTCTTCGGCCATCCTGGCCTCTGCGGCAGCCTTCTCCTCAGCAGCCTTTTTCTCCGCGGTCTCTCTGTCAGCGGCCTCCTTTTCGGCGGCGGCTTTGTCAACCGCGGCCTTTTCGGCGGCGGCCTTCTCCTCAGCAGCCTTTTTCTCCGCGGCTTTCTTTGCGGCCGCCTTCTTCCGGGCGCCGGCCTTGCCGGGCTTTATCGGGTGACGCACGATGCTGTTGGCCAGCAGCTTGACATCGTCGTCGCTGACAGTGCTCATGTGGCTGGCCACCTCGACGCCCAGTTCCTCAAGACGATCGACGAGGTCAACGCTCTTTATGCCCCACTTCTTTGATATTTCATGAATACGAATGGGCAAAGGAATCTCTCCAAATCATTCGTTTGTCTTCGAATCTTCGGCGCGTTCTTGTGCCTCCACGGCACCCTCAGCTTCCGCCGCCGGCTCAGTCTCAGGCTTCGCTTCTGAAGCCTGCACCTCGTTCTCCTCCTTGGCTACCTTCTTGGCATATTCCTCGGCCATCTCGCGCAGGCTGGCCATGATTTCCAACGCCTTCTGAGGCCCGATACCCGGCATTGCCGCCAGTTTCTCGGTTCCCGCGTCGGCCAGATCCTGCAGCGTCTCAAAGCCCGCGCGATAAAGCACCGCCGCGGTCTCATCGCCGATCGGCGCTATGCTCGCGAGCTCAGATATGCTCTCGTTTGCACGCTCAGCCAGTTGCGTTTTGGAAACGATATCGATATCCCATCTGCTCAGCCGACTGGCCAGCCGGACGTTCTGTCCGCGCCGCCCGATCGCAAGCGACAGTTGGCTGTCATCCACAACGACGGTGGCCATATGCTCGGACTCTTCGAGATAGATATCCCCCACCTTGGCGGGCTTGAGCGCCTCGGCCACGAGTTCATAGGGATTGTCGCTCCAGCGGACAATGTCGATTTTCTCGCCGTTAAGCTCCTCGACTATACTCTTGATCCTGCTGCCTCTGACGCCGACACAGGCCCCGACACAGTCTATCTTCGGGTCGTTCGATTCCACGGCTATCTTGCTTCGATACCCCGCCTCGCGCGCAATGCTCTTTATCGCGATAATATGCTCGGCGATTTCGGGAACCTCCATCTCAAAAAGCCGCTGCACAAGCTGCGGGTCAGTCCTGCTGACAACAATCCTAACCTTCGAGCCGGTTTTCTTGACCTCGCTTATGTGCAGGCGAAGGCGGTCCCCAGGCTGATAACTCTCGCTGTATATCTGCTCGGACCTCGGGAGGATGCCCTCCGCTTTGCCGAGATTGATAATGACGTTGGCTCCCTCGAAGCGCTGCACCGTTCCATGGACAAGGGTCCCGACACGCTTCAAGTAGTCATCGTAAAGGACGTCCTGCTCCGCCTCGCGGATTTTCTGTATGATAACCTGCTTGGCGGTCTGCGCGGCTATCCGGCCCAGTTCCTCCGGCTCCACCTTGCGTGAATCGATCACGGCGGTGATCTCACCGTCGTCGCGACCAATTGCAATATCAACCTGGCTCGCATCAGTCAGGTTGTAATGCTTGCGTGCGGCGCTCGATAACGCAAGCTCGATACCCCTGAATACGATCTCTTTCTCGATATTCTTGTCCCTGTGGATCGCATCAACTATGCGAAGCAGTTCAGCGCCCATCTATCACCTCATTGCTCTAAAGAAAAGAGTGGGATGTTCTCCCACTCTTTCGTTAAAACCCTGGCGTTCCGAGGCCTTTTAAGCCACCGCGGCTTTTTCGCGCAGCGATATATTGACGCCGGTATCCTTGTCAAAAACATGGACCCTTCCGACGTCAAACACCATCTGCGTCGTGTCGCCTACTTCGAGCCGCACGTGACTGTCAACCTTGGCGATGAAGTCCTGGCCTCCCGCCTGCAGGTACACAATCTGCTCGTCGCCGAGAGGTTCGACCACCGTCACCTGGCTGGCTGCAACATTTTCGTCCTCGCTCAGGCTCGTGTAGCCCTTGACCATGACGTTTTCCGGCCTTACCCCGAACTTCACTTCCTTGCCCATGTGCGCTTCCACGCGGCCGGCAAGGTCCGGTGCAAGCTTGATCTTTATTCCGTCGGCCTTGAAGTACGCCTTCTGGCCTTCCCGCACGAGCGAACCCTTCAGGAAGTTCATGGGAGGCGTGCCGATGAACCCGGCCACGAAGACGTTCGCAGGATAATCATAAAGCACCAGCGGCGGCGCCACCTGCTGTATGAGTCCATCGTTCATGACGACAATCCGATCGCCAAGCGTCATCGCCTCGACCTGGTCATGCGTCACGTATATGGTCGTCGTCTGGAGGCGATGGTGAAGCTTCGCAAGCTCCGCCCTCATTTCCACACGCAGCTTCGCGTCAAGGTTCGAAAGCGGCTCGTCAAAAAGGAACGCCGCGGGCTTGCGCACTATCGCTCGACCGACGGCCACGCGCTGCCTCTGGCCACCAGAGAGAGCCTTAGGTTTCCTGTCCAGGAGGTTCGTTATCCCAAGTATCTTAGCGGCCTCCGCTACGCGCGTGTCGATCTCAGCCTTGGGGTAACCGCGAAGTTTCAAACCGAACGCCATGTTCTTGTAAACCGTCATGTGGGGATATAGCGCATAGTTCTGGAACACCATAGCGATGTCCCTGTCCTTGGGGGGAACGTCGTTGACCACCCTGTCGCCTATGCGGATGATCCCCTCTGTAATCTCCTCAAGACCGGCAACCATGCGCAGCGTTGTCGACTTCCCGCAACCAGACGGCCCTACAAGAACCAGAAACTCCTGATCCTCGACCCGCAGACTCGCATCCTTAACGGCCAACACGCCGCCTGGATAAATCTTTGTTACATTCTCGATAGAGACTTCGGCCATTGCTCTACCCCACTAAAGGTCGCCATCAAAGTAAAGAATTAAAAAAAACACGTAAATACTCAACCCTCAAAGGAGTTACACCCTTTAACGGTCGAATGGTAACATTCCCGCGGATGCAAGTCAAGCGAATTCCACCAATTAAACCCTACTGCAAGGCCATGCCGGCTATAAGCTTTCTGACAGCATCGGCCGAATTCTCAAGGGCCGCCCTTTCCTCCGGCAAAAGGTCGATTTCCACTATGCGCTGCAGTCCGCCTGCGCCAAGCATGACGGGAAGACCCACAAAAACGTCGCTCAGCCCGTACTCGCCACTGACCCATACGCTCGCCGGCACCAGAATCGGCCTGCCCGTAACAACCGCCTCCGCCATCACCGCCGCACCCGCACCCGGCGCATAGAAGGCCGAGAGCGTCTTGAGCAGACCCACTATCTCAGCCCCTCCGTCACGCGTGCGCTGGACGACCCTTGCGATGGCCTCTGCACCCAGGAGTTCAGTGACTGCTACACCGTACACAGTCGTGAACCGCGGCATCGGCACCATCGAGTCTCCATGCCCGCCGAGCACCATCGCCCGCACGTCTACCGGAGATATGCCCAGTTCCATCGCCACAAAACAGGCCATCCTTGCGCTGTCGAGGATCCCCGCCATTCCAAGCACTCTCTCCCGGGGGAACCCTGTCTCCTTCATGGCGACATAACACATTGCATCCAATGGATTTGTGACAAGAATAACTACCGCATTGGGGGCGGCCTTCTTAATCTCACGGCTTATACCGGTGACGATCTCGGTGTTTGCAGCCACGAGCTGCGACCGATCCATGCCGGGTTTGCGCCGCATGCCGGCGGTTATCACCACTACGTCGCTGCCCTCAATTGAATCGTAACCCTCCGAACCCCGGGGCATTTCGCCGTAGCCGAGAATCCCGGCGGCCTGAGCCATATCAAGGGCCTTGCCCTTAGCAAAGCCCTCAACCACGTCCACCATGACGACTTCGGCGATGCCCCTGCGCGCAATCTCATTTGCCACAGTGGCGCCAACATTCCCTGCGCCTATAACGCTCACTTTCCCCACGGAAACCTCCTCCTGACAAGCACATGTGACTTCTGCTTCACGTTACCCCTACCACAGACAGTATCTCATCCGGCAGTCGCCTCGGCCTGCCATCGGCGCCGACACAGGCAAGCCGTGTGGAAGCCGTCACCGCCGGTCCGGCCTGGCCCGCCACGCGCACTGCGTATTCATGACTTATCGTAACATACGAAGCGCTCGTGATGCGGCACTCGATTTCCACTTCGTCAAACGCGCGCACGGGCCGCGCAAATTTCATAACAAGATCGGTCACCACCAGAAACGCCCCCGCGTTCTCGATCTGCCTGTAGGAGAGCCCGGCCCGCCGCAGCAGTTCGGTTCTTGCTTCCTCAAGGTAAACGGCATAACGGGAATGGTGCACCACCCCCATCCGGTCGGATTCGGACGGCCGGACCCTTATACGGTGAACGTAAACGTCTGTATCCACCGCAACCGCCTCACGATATGCCGATGAGTTTATATGCTCTCGACCCTATGCCGACTTCCTCGGCGTAGGACAACTGAATCGAATGGTCCCATGAGGGGTAGAGCCGCGCGAAAAGGTCCTCCCCGGCAGCCTTGTTGCACAGATCCACGCACGCCTGGTCAACCGCCACCATATCCGTCCCCGCAACGATGCCAAGTGGCGGGATTTCATCCTGCTCACCCCTGCCGATGCAGTTGCAGTTCTTGGTGACATGCGTTATGAAGTTGAAGAAGACACAGCGGTTGGACTTGCCCTTGAGCGCACCGCAACAGTGTTCGACGAGTTTCTCCTGCATGTTGGCACTCGTCTCGCTCCATGAGAAATTCACCGCCCCGTACCGGCATACAGCGTAACATTCCCCGCAACCGATGCACTTGGCTTTGTCAATCTCCGCGATTTTCTTAACCGTAATGGCCGAGGTAGGACACCACTGCGCGCAGGTGCCGCAGGCAACGCATTTCTTGGGGGATATTTCAGGACTCAAATCGCAATGCTGGCTGCGCTTGCCGCCCCTTCCCGCAAGCCCCATGCCGACGTTCTTTATTGCACCCGCATAACCGGTCAAAACGTGCCCCGTGACGTTGGTAATAACCACAATGCCGTCGGCCGCCCTGACGTCATTGGCGATGTAGACCTGCCTGTAATGCTTGAGGTCCACCTCCACGGGCGATTGGTTCTCGCCGACAAGCCCGTCCGCGATAATCACGGGCGCCCCGAGAGTATCAAATGTAAACCCGTGCTCACGCGCCACCGTAAGGTGGTCAACTGCGTTGGAGCGCGCCCCCACGTACAACGTATTGGTATCGCTGACGAAGACCTTTGTCCCGCCCGCCTTCATCTTCTCAATGAGAGGCGTGATCCATGCGGCTTTGACATAGGAGTTGTTGCCTCGCTCGCCGAAATGGGTCTTCAACATAAAGAACAGGTCGCCGGCCGCTATCTCGCCGAGACCAACCGCGTCGGCCAACCGCCCTACCCTCTCGGCCATATCCGACATGCTCTTGCCCGTGCCGGCCGGAATGTGGAACACTTCTGATGCCATTGGAATCTCCTCCAAGTGTACGAGCGGCCCTCTCAAAGCCCCTCAGCGCAGGAGCTTGAGTATAAGTCACCCATGGGGGCTGTCAACCCAAAACGCAGCCCTCGTCATGAGCCAATTTCCTATACATTCACGGTCTTTTGCGTAGAATTAAGCACCTTGAATCGGCGATGGCAACGGAGGCTCAATGATGAGGTCTGCAACTCTCTGCGGTGCGCTCTGCTTTATTCTGGCTCTCGCGTCCATGGCGGCGGCTGAGGAAGTCAGCATCAACTATTTCCTCAAGATCGATAACCCGCGGACCGGCCTCGGCGAGGTCACTATGATAGTCAAGGGCCTCAAATCC
The DNA here is from genome assembly GCA_937863625.1 of uncultured bacterium. Taxonomy (GTDB): domain Bacteria; phylum Planctomycetota; class DG-23; order SLPQ01; family SLPQ01; genus CALMGO01. The sequence goes on along the minus strand of CALMGO010000502.1, from coordinate 3,092 downwards.
AGCGGCTTTCAGTTGATTCACTCGGGCCCGGCCGGAGAAGGCTGGTTTGACACAATTCGTGCCGTCAACTCAACCGGCGAAGAATGCCCCGTCGCACCCGTTGAGGGCGGATGGTACGTGACGACGAGCCGTGCCGAGAAGGTTACGGTAACATATACGATAAGACCCGGAGGCCTTACGGAATACGGGCACAAAGGCCTGATTTGCGGCGAGTACGCCGCGCTTGACGGCTCGCTTGTCTTTCTCCTGCTCGGCGATGAACAGATAGTCAAATCCGTAGACCTGGCGCTTGACCTTCCCAGAAACTGGAAGGTCATCCTCAACTGGCCGATGTCCTCAGGAACGTATTCGCCCGATCCCGCATTTGCCCCGCTTGATTATCAGTTGGCCAGGAGCCTCATGTGCTTCGGAGAATTCGCTACTCTCGGAAAAAGGTTTGATACTAATGAAGTCCGCATTCATGCCCCCGTCGCTTTCCCACAGGGCGACCGGGAAGCGCTGGCCGACACGCTCTGGAAAATCTACGGCCGGATCTACGACCTCCTTGATTGCGAAACGGGCCGACCCTACAACGTGGTATGTCTGCCTGTCGCTCCCGACGGCCTGCCGGTCTATGCCGGCGCCTGGGCTGACGGGCAGGCGCTGACTCTCCTCGGCACTTTTGACCCCGCTGACACCGTCAAGTACACCGAGACATTCGGGCGTTTCGTTGCCGGCGGTTACTTCACGGATTTCCCCTTCGGCGTGTATCTGAATGCCGAAGACGCGTGGCTTTACCCGGCGGTTCTCGGCTATGCCGAGGGCATTGCCGTCACGTCTTCCGGAAAATTGACTGAAAACGTTTTCTTCGCTTCGCGGTACGCCTCCTACTCCGTCGAAGCTGTGTCCAACAATTCATCCGTCGACATACCCGTTATTGATTACCAGACGTCCAATCCGTATGCCCGTGAGTTTATCGACCGCTCCAAGGCACTCGTTCTGCTGATGAGGCTGGACTTCGAGGTACGTCTCGCGACGGACGGCGCGCAATCCGCCGATGACTTCATTCGCGCTCTATACGCCAAGGGGCGCGCCATGACGCCGGGACTTGACGCGTTCGCTGTTCTCTCGGAACTCGCCCAGGCGGATTTCTCGCAGTTTCGCGAAAGATACGTCGAAGACAGGCTTCTTCTGCTGCCGACGTGGAACGCATTCATTGAATTGCTGGGTTCCGCCGAAGCCCCGGAGCCCGGGCCGGCCGTGGCAACAGTCGATGGAATTCCGATTTATCAGCGCGAAGTCGAGATGATGGCGGACGCAATTGCGACCGAGGGCGCCATCCGACAGGGAGACGACGTAAACCGGACTGCCCTTTCGGCGCTCATCAACGAAAAACTCATGGACCGCCAGTTGGCCGAATTCAAGGTTGCCGTCGTTCCGGAGGCCTTCTGGAGGCTTAGGATTGTTTTGCCGAACAGGGTGCTGTCGCTTGTCATAGCCGCCAAGCGGCAGATGGTTCAGAGTTTTCTTTACAACGACTGGCTCACGCGGTCTCGAAACACGACTGCAATCGAGATAATCGAGCCGCAGTAGCCATCTGACAAGCTAACGTAGTCGGCGCCGCTCAGGATTCGGCGGGAGTGTCGGCGCTCAATTCAATGTTCAACACCTGTCCCATTTGTCCCAGGACTTCGGCTATTTCCGGCTCGCTCAGCCCCTGGTCGCGAACTTCAAACTGCTTGCCCAGCCTCGGCACTTCGACCAGCCATATGACTCCATTTTCATCGCGCCGTCGCGACCGCTCCTTGAGAAGCCTCTTCCGCAGGAGCAGAACGGCCATGATGAATTGAAACCTCTTCTTCGACTCATCCTCGCTCTCCCCCAACCGCTCAAAGAAGTCCAGCAGTACCGAGTCGTCAACGAACCTCCTGGGCGGCGCGGGCTTTACTTTGGCCTGAGTTCTCCAGAATGAAAAGGCATTTTCCGGCGACCCCTGCCAGCAGCCTGCACAGTAGTCTTTGCGCTCAAACTCCTCCCCGCTGGAAAATATCACACTGTAGTATTCTTCGCGCTCTGTAAAGCTTCGCCGGCACGTGCCGCATTCCCCGGCGCTTGTTGCAACCGTCCACTCCAAATCACTCCTCCTATGAAACCCGAAAGAACCGGCTGTCGGTCCCCATCGGACCTATCTTTATCTCTATTCTCTTCGCGCAACGCGGGCACCAGCCGACGTAGGCAGTCTGCGCCTTATTCTTGTATATCCGCTGGTACACTCCGCAGCAGTCGAAAATTACGCTTATGTACTCTCTGGGCTCTGCGCCGGACATATTTTCTCTTCCACCTTGGCCGCAACGTCTTTGCATATCCGTTCGACGGCATCTACCGCATCCGCGACATCGCGCCGAGCGGATATCGACTCGCTTTCGCAAAGGGCGCCGATATTGGCCAGCACATTAAGGCCTGCCGCCCTTGCTGCGCCCGGCAGCGTTGCCGCGGCCACACCTACGTCACCGATAAGGTTGGGGTTGCCGATCCTCAGTACTTCACCTATGACGCCGCCAAGCGCACTGCAACACCTGAGTATCTCAAGAGGGGCGTCCATGGCTTCAGTCATCGCCGATTTGATCTGCTCCCTGCGGCGGGACCTTTCTTCGTCTGTCCCGCGCGGCAGCTTAAAGGCCGTTGCCACTTTGGAGTACCCGGCGGCGTCAAGGACAATGAGGTCCACGAGCCGCGCCCTTATCGGCGCCACCATTCCAAGAAGTTCCCCGGCTTCTGCGTCCACATCGGCGAATTTCTTTTTGCCCACGGTAAGGCGCAGCGTCATCTCCATCATGGCAGCCGCCGCTGCGGCACACAGCGCCGCCATACCTCCCCCCCCGGGAATGGGCTGCGCCGAGGCGGCCTCCTCGATGAAGGCGCGAACGGACAATTCTTCCACCAACCTTCTCAAGCAGGCATCCTGCACTGTCCCCTCCCTTCACGGCGGGTGAACTCTTCGGCACTCGCGGGCATCTTCGGGGATTATACAGAAGCACCGCGTCAAAACCAGCCTCGCGCTACTTCAATTGCATTGAGATATTGCCTCAACGCGCGTGTGCGCAAACATCTCC
>CALMGO010000501.1 GCA_937863625.1 uncultured bacterium | reverse complement strand
CGGTCGGGTCAAAGACGCTTTTGGCCCGGTCAATGTCTTCGGCGCTTATTCTCGGTTGAAAACTTATCACGCGAACCTGGAGGTTGTTACTAAGGGTGGTGCGTATTGCCTCCGCCAGGCTGAGGGGAGCGGCTGCGCTCATGGGGGGAACGTCCGATATGAGCGGGGAATCCGCTGATGCGGGCGGGATAGCGGCCTCACCTTCAACCTGCGCTTGCACCGCAGATGCAGCCATGAAGAACATGCACAAAATGCCTGCACCTAAAAACAACCAAATCTGTCTCATTTGTACCGCCCTCGCATGGAATCCGGACAAAAACGCTTGTCAGCCGTACTGTTCCAATTGCAACCGCCAGTAATTATAGCGGTCGAAGTTCGTTATGCTATCAAAAGTCAGCTCCCGCCAGCGCCTCTCGGTCACGTCCAGTGCAGATATCCACGCACCCTCCCCGATAGGAACCCCAATTCCACAACCGAGGAATTCACACATGAAATCGCACAGCCTGCTGTGGCGCTTCTGCGTCCGGTCTACCTCAAGCGTCAGGAAACCGGTCTCCCCGTCCACAAACCGATAACACTGGAAGGGGTCAAGCGTGAAAATGTCAACAGTAGTGTTTTCAACAACTTCCGTGCGCTTTCTGTAGGGGTCAATGCTCCAGCCAGGCGCGCCGCTTTTAACCCCCATTCCGCCATAGAACCCTGTTCTCCACTCGACACCAGTATCGACAAAGGCAGTCTTCATCCTTTGGGACCTTACCCTGCCTGCGGAGGCGTAGAACACCTTGTCCCACTGCTTGAGAACGACGGGCGTGCCCTTTCCTGCGACGGCAAGGTGAATACCTCGCCTGTCAACGCCGGCGAGGCGCACGGATTCGGCTGCGGGGAGGGCCACGAGTCTGTCAGCCGGGATGATCATAGCCGGAACGCCCTCTTCCTGGAGCCGGCCGGCGACACGCTTTGCAACTATAGGCTCCAAGTCTGCAGCGATTATCCCCACGCTTGAGCGCAGCATCTGCGTCACATCAGCGAGAGCCCTCCCACCCGTCTCGGAGACAATTCTACCGACCTTGCTTATGTCTATGCGGCCGGAGGTGCGGCGCAGCACAGTCACAGGGCCGGATAGCAGCATGTCGTCTGTCTGCGGCACCACGACGGCAAGCGCTTCCTTGAGGGCCATAGCCTCAGCGGCAGCCATTGCGGCCTTCTGAGGTTCTTCGTGCGAGTCGGCCGCTTTTTCGAGAAGCGGCAGTGCGGCGGCATAGAGCCTCAGGTGGCGCGCGGCCGTCAAACCGGCACGGAACGCGACCTCCGGCCGACGCACGTCATCGGGCGCGGCCCTGGTCAGAAACTCCTGGTAGACCTCAAACGCAACCGGGTGTACGCGCGACTTGTGGAACGCGTCGGCCAGAATGACAAGGGTCCCAACGTCTGTCTGTTTGAAGCGGCCACACCTCAATTCGAGCCGCACACCAACAATCGCTCGCGGCAGGTCACCAGCAGCAATTGCAGCAGTTATAGCTTTTGTCCTTTGCTCACCGTCTTGCGGGAACGTGAAACGAGCACCTGCCATCAGCGGCCCCACTCCCCTGCCCTATACCGGGACAGCATTCCTCGTCCGAAGCGCAGCAAGCGGCCTCTCCCGCGCTGTGACGCCTATCTGACCGGCACAGCCACGTCCTTAAGACGGTCCGTATCAGCAACCGGGTTCTCCAGCCCCGCGCCTGTTTTCTGGGCTTGTCGGCACCGTACGACAATCTCGCCTGCGCAGGCAAGAGGCGCGTTTTCAATGACGAGAACATCAGCGCCGTCCTGCCGAATATAGTACAGCACATCGTCGCGTATCCAAGTGGCCACCACCCCGTCATCAATCCCTTCGGTCAGGCCAGGAAAGCGTGACTTGATAACCTTGCGATACAAAGACGCAAACCTTCCGGCAGCCACTACGTCATCCCACGTTGAGGAGTATACAAGCACAAATTCGTCATAGCGGTGGCCGCCATATCCGGCAAGCGTGTCGCCCTCCCAGCCGGCTATGGCCTCATCGACCCCGAACGTCCCGATTGAGTTGGCCAGGAAAAGCCCAAGATTGAACTGCCCAAGAGTCGTCTGGTCCAAAAGCTCCCACCCGTCGGGTAGAACTTCCGTCAGGTCGGGGAGGTCGATGATCACCGGCTCGTCCCTCTGGAAATACTTGTCCGGGTTCATAACCTGCTCGGTCGAAATGGGAGGGTCTGCAAAGGCGGCATCGACAGCCTGGTCCCCTCCCCTCTTCATCAGTTCGACGACAAAGCGACTGCCGTACGTGTAAGGAAAGAGCATGTTCTGAGCCAGAAACATCGGCAGACCAGGAATGGAAGAGGAACCGGCCGAAAATGCTATGAATGAGGTGAAGTCTTTTGCAGGGCCGCAGCCCCTTGCGTAAGAACCGGTTCCGTAGCGCATCATGATGTCGCTGGCATCGCCCTCAATAAGGGCGGTAAGCGCAAGCGTCATATCGTCGTTTCCCTCCGAAGACGTACGGAACTTCGCCAGACCATAGCGCTGGTCCTGAAGGGCGTGGGTGAGTTCGTGTGCGATAGTGACGGCATCCAATCCAGCGGGCATGCCTGAATTGGCCACAACCGAAAATGATTTGTCCTTGTCATCGTAGAAACCCGCAATCTGCTGTGAATACGTCCGGATGAGGATATCGGCAAGATCGGCCTCTCTGTCAAGCAGGCCCATGTGTTTAAGTATCTTCTCAAATCCTTTGAGCTCCCGCTCAGACATTTCTTCGGCCAGCGCCCTTCGGACATAGGCCGCGACGTCAGCTTGCGTAACTCGTCGGACAGGCACGGGCTCTGTGAAGTCCAGGCCGCGCAGGCGTGCAACTTCAGGCATTATTTCTCGGGCGGTCGCCTCGGGGCTCTTTGATGAACCAGGCCGCTCAGCGGCATTCGCGGCATCTGTGAGACACGCGAAGAGGACAAGCAGGATGAAAATAAAACAAAACCACCTGATCGCCTTGCTCATGCATTTACCCTTCCGGAAGCGCCGTGCGGCTTCATTCAGCCCGGTAGCGAGTCAGCTTGAGGTTGGTCCCCACGCTGTCGGCCTTAGGCAAGAACGCGAACTCATAGAACGCCGGCCACATCATTATGATAATGAGGAGCGCCATCGCGGGGAAGAGTATGCCGTGGATCGCGATGAATGTTGAGAAGCTCATAGCGCAGGCGCCCTGGCCCTTGGCGACTGCGTCAGTCGGGGAAAATCCCCCGGACGGAGGCGTCAGCCAGAAATTGACCGCACGCAGGTTGGCGGAGTAGATGTTGCCGCATATCAGACCTCCGACCAAGAGCAAGGCCAGGGTAACCGCGGCGACGGACTGAGTCCAAGGTCTCTTGGTTCGTTTTGCCGCAAAGCTGCCGACGTGAAGTGAGAAGAGAATTGAGAGCGCCACCAGTAGAAGCAGTGGCACGAGAAACATGAACGCCGTGAAACCGTGCCACCTCCGCGCTGAGGAGAATTCCGCAAGTACTGTCGCGCGCAACGCCTCATCCTCCTGGTATGCCTGGGACGTGCGCACAGCCAGAGTCGTGCCGCTCACGGAAAGCGCGGCAAGCAGCAGCACCAGCAGGATACAACATCCGACAGCGCACCTCGACACCGTTACGAGCATCTGCAGTTCTTCATCACCAGCTTGTCGCATAGTCATTACCGGAACTCCCCCCCATGTAATGGGACCGTCACTTTCGGCGTAGATTATCAAGACATTAGTGTACCTAGGACGTTGCAGGTTCCCATAGAGCAGGAATTCATCTATCCGCAACGCATGCCGCACCACAACGGCCTCAAGTCCTGACGCCGAATCGGCGAAATACACCATGTGGACATTAAACCACATTATTGTTCGGCATTTCCAGGAGATTTTCTTTGCATTCTATTTTCTTAAGAAAAATCCCCCTTCTTCTTAGTACGGCGCTAACGGTCTGCATATTCACTTTTTTCCTGATTCACACGGCACCGGGAGACAGGCTGGACTCGTATCTCGGTCAGGAAGGCGCCCCCCCCGCCGAGAGGGACCTAATCCGGCAACAGCTGGGACTTGACGAAGGTGTGGTAACGCAGTTTTTCTGTTATATGGGCAGACTTTCGTCCGGAGACCTCGGCAGCATTCCCGGCAAGGGAAACGTAGCGTCGATACTGTTCAGGAGGTTTCTGGCAACGGCGCGTCTGGCGCTTGCGGCGATCGTCCTTTCCGTCATCGTAGGGTTGACGGCGGGACTGGCAAGCGGGTGGTACGCAAATACGAGATTTGACAGGGTCGTGCAACTAATAATGATATTCTGCGTTTCAACGCCGATTTTCTGGTTCGGCCTGGTGATGCTCGCAATCTTCGCCTGGGCCTTGAATCTATTTCCTGCCGCCGGGTCGGACGGGCCAGCGTATCTGGTGCTGCCAGCGCTGACGCTTGGGCTGCGTCCGGCGGCGCTGATAGCCCGGGTAGCGCGGGCCAACACAATCGACACCAAGGGGGAAACCTTTGTTCTGGCCGCCAAGGCGCGGGGGATATCCCTTCCAGTGCTGCTTTTCAAGCACATTCTCAAGGTAGTGTCGATCCCGGTGGTGACGATAGTCGGGATGGATTTTGCGAGCCTCCTGTCCGGCGCGGTGATAACCGAGACGGTGTTCTCATACCAGGGGCTGGGCCTTTTTGCGATAGAGGCGATATCCAACCGCTGGTATGACGCGGTGATGGCCGTGGCACTGGTGTGGGCGGGAATATTCATCCTGGCGAATTTTGTAGTGGATCTTTCATACGCAGTGCTTGACCCAAGAACAAGGGGCGGGCAAAGTGCCTGAATTCGGCCGGTTGGTGGAAAGCGACGTCGCGACGTGGGCAAGCGCGCTCTTTCTGTCGCTGGTGATCATCGCGGCGGCATTCGGGCCCGCCCTAACGCCGTATGATCCGGACAAGGCCGATCTCCACAGCGCCAGACAGGCGCCATCGTTTGCTCACCCACTGGGGACTGAGGCACAGGGCGGCGACGTGCTGAGCAAGGTAATATACGGCGCGAGGCCGACTGTCGTTGTTGCAGTAAGTGTCAGCGTGGCCACGGTGGTAATCGGCTTCGTGCTGGGCATCATCGGCGGATACTACGGCGGCGTTCTTGACGCTGCGATCATGCGGCTGGTAGACATCATGCTCGCCTTTCCGGCGCTTCTACTGAACATCATCCTCGTTGCGGTGCTTGGAGCCGGTTTTCGCGCGCTTTTCCTTGCGCTTACGATAACGGGATGGGCCGCGACGGCGAGGATTACACGGGGACTTGTTCTTTCGCTTGTAAATACGCAATACGTGGCTGGAGCCCGTGCGCTGGGAGCGGGCGACGTCCGCATAGTGTTCGCGCACATTGTCCCTAACTGCCTTTCGACGATTATCGTCGTATTTGCAATGCGCGCCGGTTCGACGGTGCTCGCAGCGGGGAGCCTTAACTACCTTGGCCTTGGCGCGCCCAACGACACCAATTCGTGGGGGGCAATGGTTAACCTCGGTCAGAACGACATCGTCACAGCGTGGTGGTGGCCCATTTTCCCGGCGACCGCCATAGCACTGACGGTAATGTCTCTAAACCTCATTGCCGACGCCATACGGGACTACCTCGACCCTCGCATGAAGGGGCACCCGGTCGAGGAAAGGACCGAGTAGCAGGTCCGGCCGCGAGCAACGGTTTGTTTTTGACATATCCGGCGCGCGCCGTGACAATAATCTGCATGCATCAAGCATTTCCACATGGAGGAATTGATGGACTACGTGCCGATTCTGCGGTTCAATGCATCACAATACGGCAGCCAGGTGACACTGAGCGTGGCACTGGTAATAACACTCGCCGGGCTTATAACGCTTCTCTATGGGTGGCGACTGTTCAAGATCGTGGTCGTTGCAGCGACCGCCCTGGCGGGCGCCTATCTTGGCTGGTACCTGGCACACGGGTATGGCCTGCTGCCTGAGAAGTGGCAGTTTGCGGGGCCTCTGGCGCTCGGTCTTGTAGGAGCAATTGCGGCGATACCACTTCAGAAGGCGGCGATGTTCTTTATCGGGTCCTCGGTGGGATTCGTCTGCGTAGGGCCGATTGCAGCGGAACTCATCTGGAAACCTCCGACGGGGCCGACGACTACGGAGTACCTCGTGGCAAGCGTAATCGCGTTTGTCGCTATGGGTCTTCTTGCGGTGCTGCTCTTCAGACCCATGGTCATCGTGGCAACAAGCATGTTCGGAGCGACGCTTGTGCTGAGCGGCGGCGCGCAAGTGGCGCAACTGTACTGGCTCAAGGAACAGGACGTATATGCCTCGTACGGCCTGCAGATTGCGGGAGTTTTCGGCATTTTGACGGTTTTGGGGGCTGTTTTCCAGACAACAACGTCAAAGAAAAAGAAAGAAGAGGCTTGAATAACGCCGCAACTTGCGCTGTAATGTATACTTAAGTCATGATTGAATCGCTCTCCATGATACTCGCCGCCCTTGACACGTGGCGGCAACAGGGTAGATTAGCTGACTCTAACAGGGGTTGTTGCGCGTGAACAGGGGTTGTTCTGCGCGCGAGCGCGGCTTGAGGGAGGGTACGCGATGAAAATCGCTTTCGTCTCGTCCGAGGTAGTCCCCTTTTCGAAGACCGGCGGTCTCGCCGACGTGTCGGGCGCATTGCCCAAGTATTTAGCCGCACTCGGCCACAAAGTGGCGGTTTTCACGCCACTATACCGGCAGGTGAGAGACAAGTTCAAACTGGTTAAGAGCAAGCAAACCGTCAGCGTTCCGGTCGGCGCTGAGACGGTCACAGGCGAGATATGGAAGGGCGCTTTCCCCGGGACAAAGGTGCCGGTGTATTTCATCGGCAACGATACATACTTTGATCGCGACGGGCTCTATGGGGACGCGAAGGGCGACTACGAAGACAACCTGAGCAGGTTTGTTTTCTTCAGCCGCGCCGTGCTGGAGGCACTCAAGGCGCTCAAGTTCAAGCCGGATGTCATACACTCAAACGACTGGCAGTCAGGACTCGTGCCGATCTATTGCAAGGTCGTATACAACGATGACCCGTTTATTTCACAGGCGGCCAATGTCTATACTGTGCACAACCTCGCCTACCAGGGGCTCTTCTGGCATTGGGATCTGCCGCTGGTCAACATCGGGTGGGAACATTTCAACTATAGGGAACTCGAGTTCTTCGGGAAAATAAACTTCATGAAGGGTGGGGTTGTTTTCGCGGACATGGTAACGACTGTCTCCGCGACGTACGCCAAAGAAATCCAATCAGACGAGGAACTCGGCGCGGGGCTGCAGGGTGTTCTGACAGAGCGGGCGGAGAATCTTCGCGGCATACTAAACGGCATCGACTACGCGGATTGGGACCCGGCTACGGACAACTTTCTCACCGCAAAGTACTCAGTCGGCAAACTCGGGGGCAAGGCCGAGTGCAAAGCCGCGCTGCAGAAAGAATCGGGGCTTGCGGAAAAACCGCGCACCGCGCTTGTCGCGATGATAACAAGACTCGTTGACCAGAAGGGTCTGGACCTTGTGGCGGCGATTATCGATGAAATGATGAAGGAAGACCTCCAGCTTGTGGTCCTCGGGACGGGACTGGAAAAATACCACGTGCTTCTCACGGAAATGGCGCAGAAATATCCCAGGAAATGCGCGTTGTTTCTGAAGTTTGACAACGCCCTGGCGCACAGGATAGAGGCTGGGGCTGATATGTTCCTGATGCCGTCACGTTACGAGCCTTGCGGGCTCAACCAGATGTACAGCCTTAAGTACGGCACTGTTCCGGTCGTGCGCGCGACGGGCGGTCTGGCCGACACCGTAACGGACGCCACACCAGAAACGATTCGAGCGGGGACTGCGAACGGGTTCTCGTTCGTGCCGTACGAGGGGTCAGCGCTTCTTGAGACGCTGCGACGGGCGCTGGCGGCGTATTGCGATGAGAGCAAGTGGAGCAAACTCGTTGCGACCGGCATGCAGCAGGACTGGTCATGGGCCAGAAGCGCCGCTGAGTATGAGAAGGTATACGAGGAAACGACAGCAGAGAAGAGAGCCAATGGAACGCCGTCTGCGGTCTCGGAACTGCGCGCCTGAAATCGGGGAACAAATGAGCAAGAGAATCATGTTTGCGATCGCCCTGCACAGCCATCAGCCGGTTGGAAACTTCGACCATGTTTTTGAAGACGCCTATCAGAAATGTTACAAGCCGTTCCTGGACATTTTGAAAGAGTATCCCTCGCTTAAAACAAGCCTGCACTACAGCGGGCCGCTTCTGGACTGGCTCGAAGAGCACCATAGCGACTATATCGAGGCGCTGAAAACCATGGCCGCCTCCGGGCAGGTGGAAATCATAGGAGGGGCGTACTACGAGCCGATACTACCGCTGTTGCCAAGGCGCGACAGGATCGGCCAGATAAAGATGCAGATTGAGTACACGCGAAAGACATTCGGCCAGGAGCCGTCGGGTCTGTGGCTGGCTGAGCGTGTATGGGAGCAGAGCCTCGTAAGCGACATGAGCGACGCGGGTGTCAAGTACACTCTTGTGGACGACAGCCATTTCAAATTCGCGGGCTTTCGCAGCGAATCCATAACCGGATATTGCCTCACGGAGGACCAGGGGCGCACGGTAAAAGTCTTTCCGATGGACGAGAAACTCCGCTACTACATTCCGTTTCAGAATCCGGAGGAGACGATCAAGTACCTCGCGAGCCTCGCAACCGAGGGGGGCCACCGGGTAATGGTCTATGCCGATGACGGCGAAAAATTCGGCGTATGGCCGCAGACATACAAGCACATTTATGAGGACGGCTGGTTGAGGCGGTTTCTTGACCTGTTGCAGGATAATTCCGATTGGCTCGAGACAGTCACGCTCAGCGAAGCACTTGAGAGGACTGCGCCTCTCGGGCGCATCTACATGCCAGATGCCAGCTATCGCGAGATGATGGCCTGGGCGCTCCCGCCAGAGGCTCATGAGGAACTCGAAGATCTCGAGAAGGACCTGACCGCGCAGGGGTTGGACGTCAGGGCGAGGTTCTTCGTCAAGGGTGCGACATGGCGCAATTTCCAGGCGCGCTACGATGAGGCCAACGAGATGTACGCCAAGATGCTGCGCGTCTCCGAGATGGTGGCCGCCATGCCTGAAAACTCGCTTGCACGTCAGGAGGCAACGAAGCTCCTTTACCAGGGGCAATGCAACTGCCCATACTGGCACGGTGTTTTCGGCGGACTGTACCTGCCACATCTGCGGAACGCGATCTACGAACGGCTCATCCGTGCCGAGACGCTGGTAAAAGGGTCATCACTCGGATCGAAGTCACCAAGCGAGCTCAGCGTCGAGGTTACAGACCACAACATGGACGGTCACGACGAGGTGCTCATTGATACCGGGCCGGCGCGTTTGGCGCTCAAACCCGCGGAAGGCGGGCATATTTTTGAATACGACCTTGTGTCGAGAGATTACAACGTGATGGCGACGCTGACAAGGCGGCGCGAGGCCTACCACAGGGCGGTACTGACCAATCACACCAAGGCCGCCTCAGAGGCCGGCACGACGAGCATTCACGATGCCGTAAGGCTTCGCGACCCGGAGATCCGGCAGAAGATAGTCTATGACTGGTACAAGAAGGAAAGCCTCATAGACCACTTTTTTGCTGCTGACACAGAACTCAAAGGTCTCAGCAGGTGCCGCTATAAGGAACTTGGCGATTTCGTGAACATGCCTTACGCACTTGGCGTCGATACGAAGTCCGGCGACGCGAAGATTACGATGAAGCGCGACGGGGCATTGTGGCTTGAGGACGGCCGGCGGCCGCTCTTACTCGAGAAGACCCTTGCGTTTGCGGCCGGAAAGGCTGCAATCGAGGTCGAGTACCGCCTCACCAACGAGAATGATGCTGACTTGTCGCTGGACTTCGGGGTGGAGTTCAATCTCGCACTATTGGGCGGGAAGGCTCCTGACCGATACTATCTTGCCGGGAGAAAACGGGAGAAAACAGGCAACCTTTCCACGCTGGTGGATATCGGCGCGGTGGATGCATTTGCCGCCGTGGACGAGTGGAAACAGGTGGAATGGTGGCTTGAGTTTTCCAAAGACGCGGCGCTTTGGGCGTTTCCGGTTGAAACCGCAAGCATGTCGGAATACGGGATAGAACTCGTGTATCAGTGTTCAACCGTCATTCCACATTGGCGGATTACGGTGACGCCCGGATCGACATGGAGCGTGAAGGTGTCGTTTGCGCCGCGTGAGAGGTAGTCTCTTCAGGCGAGGCGTGCCCCGGAGGTCCTATGGAGAAAGACGTTTACGTGGTGATTCACGGGCATTTTTACCAGCCGCCCCGTGAGAACCCGTGGCTTGACGTAATTGAGAAACAATCATCCGCCCTCCCCTTCCATGACTGGAATGAGCGCATAGCGGCCGAGTGCTACACGCCTAATACGGTAAGCCGCCTGCTCGACCCGGCCGGCCGCATCGACTCCATCGTCAACAACTTTGAGTTTCTCAATTTCAATGTGGGGCCGACTCTTCTTGCGTGGCTTGAAAAACATGCGCCGCGCACTTACCAGCGGATACTGGACGCAGACAGGCGCAGCCGCGACCGAAATAACGGGCATGGCGGCGCAATGGCGCAGGCATATAGCCACATGATACTGCCTCTGGCCAACGACGCCGACCTTGAGACACAGGTTGTCTGGGGCATTCGGGATTTTGCATGGCGCTTCGGCCGTCAGCCGGAGGGGATGTGGCTGCCTGAAACCGCAGCCAACAACCGCGTAATGGGAGCGCTTGCCGACAACGGCATCAGGTACACCGTACTCTCTCCGACCCAGGCGCAGCAGGTCAGAACGCTTGACAACGGGAAGTGGGTGGACGTTTCCAACGGCTCGATAGATACGCGCCAGCCATATAGATGCTTTGTGAAGGATTCTACGGGGACGGTAGACCCGGATCGTTACGTTGATGTTTTCTTCTTCGACGAGCGGCTTTCGAGGGCCATGTCCTTTGAACATCTGATGACGGGAGCGGACCGGTTTGCGGCGGCGCTCGCCGGCGGGGCCGATGACAGGAAGGCCGTGCAGGTGGTTAACGTGGCCACCGACGGGGAAACTTTCGGCCACCATGAGGCATTCGCGGATATGTGCCTCGCAGCGTTCTTTGACAGGGAAGCTCCTGCACGCGGCCTCAAGGTCACAAACTACGCTCATTATCTCGACATCGCGCCTGCCCTCATGGAAGTGGAGCTCAAGAGCGGTCCTAATGGTGAAGGCACGGCGTGGTCATGCGCTCACGGCACAGGGCGCTGGCAACGCGATTGCGGTTGTGCGACCGGCGGGCCTAGCTGGTGGCATCAGAAGTGGCGCGCACCTCTTCGCAGGGCGCTTGACAATCTGCGCTCCGGGCTTGACGAGGTATTTGAGGAGCATGTCGGCCCGCTTGTAAACGATCTCGTGACCGCACGAAATGACTACATTGGAATCATCCTCGACCGGCGCCCGGAGGCCAGGGCAGGGTTTCTCGCGAAACACCTGAAGGAAGGCACAGGCGACGAGGCCAAGATCAAGGCGCTCATGCTTCTTGAGAGCCAGAAGAACGCAATGTACATGTACACGTCCTGCGGCTGGTTCTTTTCGGAGATAAGCGGCCTTGAGGCGGTGCAGAATATGCGATACGCGGCGCGCGCCGTGGAGCTTGCTGAACGATATGCGGAAAAACCGCTGATGGCGTCGTTTCTGACCGATCTGGCCGAGGCACCCTCGAATCTGCCGGAATACGCCGACGGGCGCAATATATTCCGCAAGCTCGTGTGGCCGTCAATGATGACTATGGAAAAGATTGTCGCCGCAAGCGTGATGTCAGACCTCGTCACGCAGAACGGTCACGTCTGGCAACCGCTTAACCACATTGTCGAGCAGCTCGCGAAAGAGTCGTTGCCCGACAGATACCAGAGCAACTGCGGGCTGGCGCGCTGCACGAGCCGGACGACGCTTGAAAGCAGGCAGTTCACATACTACGTCACGCGCTTCACGCCTCGCGACGTACGATGCTACATAAGAGAAGTGCGCGACGAGGGCGAATACCAGACGCTGCGAGAGCGGTTGGCGGTAATGGACAAATCCGCGCTACCCGAGATATTCCAGGGCAAATTCATCTCCTGGGGGGATCTCCTGAATGAAGTGTCCGGCCGGATAATGAGCGTGCTCGTTGAAAAAGATCTTGGCGCTCTTCGCGAGCACTTTACGGAGCTTTTCCAGCAAAACAGGGAACTCTTTGAGGCGCTTGTTCTTGCAGGCATTGACCTGCCCTATGAGATTCGCGGCCTCGTGCGATATGCACTTTCGCGGCTGCTGCACGAGGAGGTGCTTTCGCGGAGGGGCCAGTGGCGCATGGAGAATTTCGCGCAGGCGACCGAGTATGTCCAGGCAGGCAAGCGTTTCGGAGTAGAGGTCGAGACATCGGAAGTCGACAGCCTGATAACCGAAGACCTCCTCGCCGAGGCGGAAGCCATACGGGGAGACCTGAGCCCGGGCCACTTTTCAAATGTGGTGCAGATCCTCGCTATCGGAAAGGCTTTGGGTCTTTCCTTGCGCAGGGACCTGGTTGAGAATATAGTACTTGAGGTACTGGAAGAAAAAGTAGTCCCGTGGATCGAGGCGCTTTCGGACCCGCGCCGCGACCGCGAGGACTACAATGCGATAATGGAGATACTCGACTACGCGGAGAGGCTGAATTTCAGCAGAAGGCGCTACAGCGGACTTTTGGCCGCGTTTGCCGCCAAGCCTCAGAATTCGTAGCTTCGCCGCGCTCGAAGGAGATAGAACGATATGTACGGGCTGTCGCGAATGTATTATGAGATGCCTGACGGCACCATAAAGCAGGTTAATCCCTTCACCGGCACTGAAGTCTGGACCGTGCCCGGTCGCGGCAAGAAGCCAATTACAAACCGCCCTCCCGCCACAGCGACAAAGATAGAGCGTCGAGAACCCGAGAATTACTGCAATTTTTGCCGAAGCAGCTATCTCAACGTTCCTCCCGAAAAGGCACGCCTTGTAGCCAAGGACGGGCGTTATGAGATACTTTCCAACATCGAGACCCGTGAGTATCTAAACTCGGTCGCCGAATTTCGCAGAGTCCCCAACCTATTCGAAATAGTCACGATGGACTACTGGAGACTCAACCACGGCTACAAGCTGTCCGTGAAAAATCAGCAGTGGAAAGACCGCATCCTGTCCAGCACAGAGGGTCGCGACCATGTCCGGAGGGTCATTGAACTCAAGATGCGGCTCTCAGGCAAGACGGAGCAGGAGATTTCCACGCTTTCGGACAAGGATATAGCAGACCACGCCGACGCGTTTTTTGCCGGAGGGCACGAACTCGTAATCGGCAGGAGACACTACCGCGATGGGGCGGAGTATTCAAGCGACCTGTGCTCGTCGGGCTGTCTGACTGCCCAGGAACACTTTGAGTACCTCCGATTTACCATAGCGGCCATGAACGACATATACGCCAATAACCGCTATGTCAGGTACGTAAGCGTCTTCCAAAACTGGCTGGCGCCCGCAGGAGCGTCTTTTGACCATCTTCACAAGCAGTTGGTGGCCATTGACGAGTGGGGAGCCAGCGTCGAAACCGAGGTGGAACTCGCGCGCAAGAACCCGAATATATACAACGAATTCGTGGTCAACTTCGCCGCCTATTCAAACCTCGTCTTTGCCGAAAACGACTATGCCGTGGCGCTCGCGGACATCGGCCACAGGTACCCGACGCTGGCGGTCTACTCGAAGGCGGCCAACCTGCGCCCCTGGGAGCTTACCGGCGAGGAACTGTGGGGATTCTCGTGTCTGGTGCATGCCTGCCACGCTGCGATGGGCAACCAGATTGCCTGTAACGAAGAGTGGTACTACGCGCCGCGCGACGCGCTTGTCAAGATGCCGCTGCACGTGCTCATCAAATGGCGCACAAACAATCCGGCCGGCTTTGAGGGCGGGACGAAGATATACATTAACCCCATATCACCGCCTGATTTACGCGACATGATAGTGCCGCGCCTGTACGAACTGCGCGACCATGGACACATCGGCGGGCTTAAGATCGCCGAGGAATGCCCCTGCGAGCCCAACAGCCTGCGCTATTACCTGGCAAAATCCTGATTGCAGTTCCTACGGAAGTCCTGACGCGACATCTCGACGGCAGTTATGCTTTGCTTGCTGGAACCATCTATGTATAATAATGATTGTTGAAGCGAGTGAGGATTTATCCGTTTTTTCTGCATTGCGGGGGACAGCAGCAGGCCCAAGTTGCACAGGGCCGGTTCAGGAGGGGCACATGAACCGCAGCGAACTAAGGAAGCTAAGCCGCCGCGAACTCTACGAAATGGCCAAGGCATACGATCTTTCCGGCCGCAGCAGGATGACCAAGGATGAACTTGTGGAGTCGCTGTCGCGGGTCTCGGCCAAGAAGGTAATGCCCAAACCCAAGCCGCCCAAGCGCCGCATGTCGAAGCGACGCGTGCGCAAGCGCAGGGTGGCGGTGCGGACGACGGCCGGCAGGTCTCGTAAGGCAACTCCCGGCTCCAAGATGGAGGCACCCGCACCCCATGCGCAACGGCCGCAGGTGTATGTCGATCGCGGCCCCGAGCTGCCCGGCTCATACAGGCAGGACAAGGTCTACGCCATGGTGCGCGATCCGAATTGGATATACGCGTACTGGGATCTCAGTGGCGGAGCCAGGGAGCGTGTTACTGCAACGGCACCCGGAGGCGCATGGGTATTGAGAGTGAATAATCTGTCCGACTCGGTGTTTGACGATGTCCCGGTCCTGATCGAAAGCGGTAATTGGTACGTGCCTGTGGCATCTGATACTGAGTACAACGTTGAGATAGGTCTGCTTGGAACTGACGGCAGGTTTCATGCGGCGGCATCGAGCCGATCGGTAAGAACTCCGCGCATGGGCATCAGCCAGCTGGTCGATGAGCAATGGTTGATACTTGAGGACGAATTTCAGAGGCTGATGGAGTTCTCGGACGGGCTGGCTACGAGGTTTTCGGGCAGCAGGTTTCTTTCCGAGGTCATAACCGGCAGGCACCGGTTGGCTGGGATGCATTCGGCCGGGGTTTCGAGCCTGGGCGGTTCAAAACGCAAGTAGGTTTGCGGGGGAGACATGTCAGGCGGAGACCCGGAATGAGTCTCCGCCTTTTTTTGTTAGTTCGCGAGGAGGGCGCATGTCACGAGGATACATT
>CALMGO010000500.1 GCA_937863625.1 uncultured bacterium | reverse complement strand
CTGCACATCAGGCCCATAAATGATATCGACGCGAGGTATTACATACGCTTTCAGGCTCTCGACAGGCCGGGCGTCCTTGCCAGGATAGCAGGGCTCCTCGGTCAGCACGGGATAAGCATAGCCTCCGCCATCCAGAGGGAACGCCGCGACGGCCAGAGCGTCCCGGTCGTAATACTCACTTACCCCTCGCGGGAAGGCGCGATCCAGCAGGCGCTCAAAGAGATAAGCACTCTTGACGTCATTACCGGCGAGAGCGTACTGCTTCGAGAGGAAGAGTAGTGAAGTACTGTCTTATTATCCCCGACGGCGCGGCGGATGCCGCCCAGGACAGCCTCGGCGGGCGCACGCCGCTTGAGGCCGCCGCCACTCCCAACATGGACGCCATGGCCGCCGCAGGGCGTGTCGGCACGGTACTCACCATCCCCGAGGGCTACGCCCCCGGGAGCGACGTGGCCATTATGAGCGTCCTCGGATATGCCCCTCAAGACTACTACTCCGGGCGCGCGCCTCTGGAGGCGGCCAGCATGGGCATATCCCTCCAACCGGGCGATTACGCCGTCAGGTGCAACCTCGTGACCATAGCCGATTCGACCATGGCCGATTACAGCTCCGGGCACATCTCTCCGGCCGAGGCCGTCGAGATAATGGCCACTCTTAACGCGGAAATCGGCGGGGAGGGAGTGGAGTTCTACCCGGGCAAGGGGTATCGAAATATCCTCGTCGTCCGGGGCGCCGGCAGTCTCGACGTGGAGACGACGCCTCCCCACGACATAGCCGGCGAGAAGATCACTGCGCACTTGCCGCGCGGCGCCGATGCGAAAGTCTTTCTCGGCCTGATGGAGAAAAGCCGCGGGATTCTCTCCACCCATGAGGTGAACCGGCGCCGCAAGAGCGACGGCAAACTCGAGGCGACAAGTATCTGGCTGTGGGGCGAGGGGCGGTCGGCCGTGTTCCCGTCTTTTGCGGAGACTTATGGCGTGCGCGCGGCCGTGATCACGGCGGTGGACCTCGTGGCGGGGATATGCGCGCTGACCGGATGGGAAAGGATTGATGTCCCCGGGGCCACCGGTTATTATGATACGGATTATCGAGGCAAGGGCCGCGCCGCGGCCGAAGCCCTCTCGGCGTATGATATGGTGTTTGTGCATGTTGAGGCTCCCGACGAAGCGTCACATGACCGCGACGTCGAGGCGAAAGTAAAGGCGATAGAGGAAATAGACAAACATGTCGTTGGGCCGCTTATGGAGGCGGCCGCCGCTTTCGGTCGGTATCGAATGCTCGTCCTGCCGGATCACTACACGCTCTTATCCACAGCGGGGCACAGCAAGGGGGCGGTGCCTTTTGCCGTTTGCGGCGAAGGGATAAATACATGCGGCGCGGCGCATTTTGACGAGCGGCACGCGGCTCTTGGGATGAAGTTTTCAAGTGGACCTCAATTAATGAGTGCTTTTCTGGGAGAGGCTGACCAGTGGGACTGACAGTGCAGAAATTCGGCGGCAGCTCGGTGGCCGACGCCGAAAGGATAATGCGGGCCGCCGGCCGCGCGGTAAAGGCCAAAAGGGCCGGGAATAACGTCATCGTCATCGTCTCCGCGCGCGGGGACCTGACCGATGAACTTATCGACCTGGCCAAACAGGTAAGCGAAGACCCCCCTCGCAGGGAAATGGACATGCTCCTATCGACCGGCGAGCAGCAGTCGGTGGCGCTGATGGCCATGGCCGTCCACACGCTGGGCGAGGATGCGATATCATTCGCCGGCGCGCAGATAGGGATCGTCACGGACAGTTTTCACACGAAGGCCAAGATACGAAACATCGACCCCACGCGCATCATAGAGGCGCTCGACCAGGGCAAGATCGTAATCGTCGCGGGCTTTCAAGGCGTTGACGAGAACTTTAACATCACGACGCTCGGACGCGGCGGCAGCGACACTACCGCGGTGGCCCTCGCGTCAGTGCTCAAGGCCGACGTCTGCGAGATCTACACTGACGTGGACGGCGTCTATACCGCCGACCCGCGCCGCGTGAGCGACGCGCGCAAGATTGCGCGCATCAGCTATGACGAGATGCTCGAACTCGCGGCTCTCGGCGCGCAGGTGATGCAGGCGCGTTCGATAGAGTTTGCGAAGCGTTACGGGGTAACGATACACGTGCGTAGCAGTTTTAACGACAACGAGGGCACCTACATTGTCAGGGAGGCTCCCGAAATGGAGGACATCGTAGTAAGCGGAGTGGCGCTTTCCAAGAACGAGGCCAAGGTAACGATCCGCGCGGTACCGGATAAACCCGGCGTTGCGGCGACGATTATGGGGCGTTTTGCCGCGAGCGGAGTAAACGTCGACATGATCGTCCAGAATACCTCCGCCGATGGCATAACGGACATGAGTTTTACCGTCGACCGGTCGGAGCTCCCGCATGCGAGAAAGGTCGCGCAGTCGCTTCTGGCCGACCTGGGCGGCACGGGGGTGGAGTCCGCGGAGGATATCGCGAAACTCTCCATTGTCGGCATCGGCATGCGAAGCCATACGGGTGTTGCCGAGAAGATGTTTGCCGCGCTTGCCGCAGTGGACGTCAACATAAACATGATTTCCACGAGCGAAATAAAGCTCTCAGTCATAATCGACGCGAAATACGCCGACGAGGCGCTTGCCGCCGTGCACGCGGCTTTTGAGCTCAACAAACCTCCGGCGTGACGCACCGAGCCGGCGCGGGGTGAGAATGGTTACTGGCGAAAGAATTGTGGAGGGTAAAGCGGGGCGCGCTGCGGCGGCCCCGCGCGGCATTATTATTGCCATACGCCGATTCTTCGCCTAATGACCACTTTTTCCAAGGAGCCATAAAGATGAAACAGGTGAAAGTATACGATACGACGCTTCGCGACGGGACGCAGATGGAAGGCGTGAGCCTGACCGCGTTTGACAAACTGGCCATAACGGAGCGCCTCGACTGGCTGGGCGTGCATTACATTGAGGGAGGCTTTCCCGTCTCCAATCCCAAGGATGAGGAGTTCTTTCGCCGCGTCCGGGATATGAAGCTCAAAAACGCGCAGGTGGTCGCATTCGGCATGACCAGGCGCGCCAAGAACAGCTCAGCCGAAGACGCGACACTCGCCGCCATGCTTGCAAGCGGGACGGACGTCCTGT
>CALMGO010000499.1 GCA_937863625.1 uncultured bacterium | reverse complement strand
CTGGTAGCGGGTAAATACCCAGCCGGGCCTTCGGGCGAGGAGTTGAAGGATTTTGAACTCGGTGAGAGTCAACTCCACTGGTTTGCCTTTGACCGTGACCTCAAAACGCCCGGGGTTGATGACGATGTCGCGCAGCTTAAGCGGCGTGGAATCGTCATCCGGCGGCGAGGCCTTGCGTCGCAGGACCGCCTTGACGCGAGCGAGCAGGACGCGGGGGCTGAAGGGTTTGGCTATGTAGTCATCCGCGCCGAGTTCAAGGCCGGCTACTATGTCGGCCTCCTCGCCCTTTGCGGTGAGCATTATAATGGGTATGTGACGCGTGGAGGCGTCGTTCTTGAGAATCTTGCACACTTCCAAGCCGTCGACACCGGGCAGCATAAGGTCAAGGAGTACCAGGTCCGGGATGAGAGTGCGCGCCTTTTTGAGCGCGTCTTCACCGGTGGCGACTCCGGTGACTGTGTAGCCCTGCTTAGCAAGGTTGTAGTCGAGAAGTTCCCGGATGTCTTCTTCATCGTCGACGAGTAGTATGCTTTCGTTTGCCATCATGGTCTCCGTCCGCGGGAATCAGGCCGCAAGTCGGCTATGTGCTAATTGTAACCCCCGGTATGTTAGCGCGGTATTAGGATTTTGCCATGTCTTTTGTTAGGGGGGACATCGGGCGGCGTAAGAATTGATGTTGAATCAGTCGGCGGGAAGATGGAGAATGATTCAAAGGAGGGGACTCACAACGGGAGGAATGGCATGGGCGGCAAGATGAAGCTGGGGCGCGGAGCGTGGCTGAGGATTGCGGCTTACGGCGTGGCGGTGCTGCTGCCGTTCATTGTGGGGGCGTTTGGCGCTGAGCACGAGGAAGAGGGCGAGAGGCTTCTTCGGAGTGTGGGAAAGGCAATAGCGCTGATGGGTTTCGCGATGCTGTCCATGCAGTTTCTGGTGGCGGCGAGGATAAAGTGGGCGGTGGAACCGTTCGGGCTCGACAGAGTAATGCGGTTTCACAAGTGGGCGGGCATCACGGCAGGCACACTGATAGTGCTGCACCCGTTGGGCCTCGTGGGAGGCGGCGCACCGTGGGGGATGATTTTCGGCAAGACGTCAAGCGACGACATCATAATCGGACGCCTGGCGATGCTTTTGCTTGTGGCGCTGGTGGTTGTGAGTGTCTACAGGCTGGCGCTTAAATTAGAGTTTCAGAAATGGCGACTCGGACACGATATTGTGGCTCCAGTGATACTTGTGATGGGTTTCGTGCATTCCTGGGAACTGGGTGACGAACTTGAAGCTCCCGCGGCAAGGGTATTGTGGGCAATGTATCTTGTGACGGCCCTGGCGGCCCTCCTCTACACGAGGATAATCGCCCCTATCTACAGGAATAAGCACGCGTATTCTATAGCGGAGGTGAAGCGCGAAACCCACGACGCGTGGACGCTCAAGTTAGTGCCGGGCGAGGGGACAAAGCGGTTTGACTATCTGCCGGGGCAGTTTCACTTTGTCACGCTCCACAGGGGCCGGGGACTGAAGGCCGAAGAGCACCCGTTCACGATATCTTCGAGCCCGAGTGAAGGCGGGTTTGTGACGTCCACCATAAAACAGTCGGGGGATTACACGGCGACGGTGGGAGAGACGCTGCCAGGGGACGCCGTGGCGATACAGGGGCCGTTCGGGCGGTTTTCGTATGTTTTGTTTCCGGAAGAGAACGACCTCGTTTTCATAGCAGGCGGCATAGGGATAACGCCTCTTATGAGCATGCTGCGGCATATGCGTGACACGGCTTCGGAGAAGAAGGTTCATCTCATCTGGGGCAACAAGACCGAAGGCGACATCGCTTTTCGAGAAGAATTGGCGGCTATGGAAAGCGGCGGACGGCCTTCCCTGAAGGTGACGCATGTCTTGAGCGCGGCGGAGGAGAGCTGGCAGGGCGAGCGAGGATACGTGGACGGGGAGAAGATTACGCGCCTTTGCGGCGACGTGACAGGTAAGGCGTTTTATATCTGCGGGCCGCTGGTGATGATGAAGAAAGTGATCGCGGCGCTGGACGGTTTGGGAGTGGACGCGTCGCGCATTCATCACGAGTTGTTCAGCCTGTAGGATGCTCCGGTCCGCGGAGACCGGCAGGGCGCGGAAAGGGCAACCGGGGGCGCATCACAATCCGGACATCGTACTATTGGCCGACCTCGATGCCCAGGGGAAGGCGTTCACCC
>CALMGO010000498.1 GCA_937863625.1 uncultured bacterium | reverse complement strand
TCATGGAAAGATAAGTCGCAAGCGTCAGTTGCGACGGCGCCAGAGGAATGCCGTAGGGGCGGTATTTCTCGATGCTCGTAATCGAAGGCGCCGAGTCCGCATGCGCGCCGTGCTCTCTCGGGTACTTTCCGGTGAAAAGCGACGCGTGCGCCGGCAGTGTCCACGAATCGACCGACTCCCCGTACGGGAAGAACCTGCAGTCTTTGGCGAGCGCCTCCAGGTTCGGCGTCGTCGGATATTCATAGCCGCATAGCGATGTGTGGTCGGCCCGAACCGTATCGAGAACGATGATGAGCACGTTCGGCTTGCCGGCGAGCATGGCTGTCTTGGCCGCGTCGACGCGAAAATGCTCGTCAACCGGCCTGAGCGCGGCTTCGCCTTCATGCCGCGCCAGCACCACCAGTCCAACCGCGAAGATAACGGCCGCTGCCGCGGCCGCCACCGTTCGCACCCGCGCACTTTTCAGCCTGTCGAGAACCGCCGAACCCAACGCCAAGAGCGCTATCGGACCCGCCACAAGCATCAGCGCCGAATAATCCTCACGGACGAAGTATGCCGCGCCCGCGCAGAAAAGAATCGCCGTGCCCGCCAGGATGCAGACCTTCCACGGCTCCGCGCTGCCCCTTGTCACGACCACCCCCGCCATGATGCCAAAGAGCACCCCGCACGCATAGATACACCAGACGCTCAAGAGAACCGCGCGCCCCAGCGAGTCGGCGTCAATGATCGTCTCGCGCGCGACAAGGCCGCAGCCTGCGTATCCCGCGGCCAGGACTACCGCCGGCACGACGGCCTCCCTGCTCTTCTTGCGGTATGCCGAAAAGAGCGGCATCAACAGCGCCGATAGCGCCACGGCCGCTGAACCGGCCGTAATCATCCAGAACGCGCCAGCCATCGCCGCCACGCCCCACGGCAGGTACGAACCTGTGTATTTCGCCACAATCGCGTCCACGAACGTCGCGCCCGCGCCAAGATACATAGCGCACAATACGCCGGGGACCACGCAGGCCAAAAGCCCGCGCCGCTGCGATGTGCTCACTTCGCCCTTAGCTCGAACCGCGTCTTCCTGCATAACCTGGCCTCTTTGCCCTATGTGCGTTTAGTTGCCGAGATAGCCCAGACTCTTCAGCCTGTCATACTCCTCAGGACTGATCGTCTGCGTGGTCTCCGTTGTCCCGTCGAAAAGACTCGTATTCGCCTGCCACGTCGTGATGTCGCCGTCAAGCTGCAGCGCTACCGCGCTCTCGTCACCGGAAAGGTCCTTCTCTTCGGCTTCGTCTGTAGTGAGGTTGTAGAGTTCGCCTGGCGCCACGGTCGACTTCACGTACTTGTAGCCCTCTTTGTAGATGGCCGACCTGTCCCCCGCAAACCGCGGCCCGAACCGCCTCACGTTCATCCCATATTCGTACTCCTCGGCAATGACCGGACCGCGAGCGCGCGTCCCGAGCGCGACGGCGCTTACCTCCGGCACGCCAAGTCCGAGCGTTTCGAGTACCGTCGCGTATATATCCATTATCGAGACTCGCTCATTAAGCACTTCGCCCGCGTACCGGCCGCCGGGATATTTGACAAGTATCGGAATTCGCAAGCCCCCTTCATAAAGCCCCGTCCCGTGGCTTAAGAGTTGGTGCTCTCCAAAGAACTCGCCGTGGTCGCTTGTCACGATGATAAGAGTATCGTCGTACAACCCTTCGCGCTTGAGCGCGTCGAAAAGCCGCTCCACCCAATAATCCATGTACGCTATCGAACCGTCGTACTGACGGATGGCTGACTTGAGAAGGCTGTCCGACAAGCCTTTGCCGTCCCTGACGTACTGTGTCAGCGTATCCTGCCAGGGCTTGAGCCGCAGGTTCATGTCATACGGCGCGTCCGGCGCTCCTACCCTGTCAAACGGCGGCTCGGCCGAATAGGGGCAGTGCGCGTCCATGTAATTGAGAAAAAGAAAGAACGGAGTGTCTTTGTTTTCGCCGATCCAGTCGGCGGCCATGCAGGTAACGTCCTTGCCGCTCCAGAAGGTCTGCAGAAGCTTGCCGTTTTTCCCCAGCATCCTGTCGACCGCCTCCATGCCGTACGTGTACACGGGAGATTTACCCTTGACGAATATCAGCCATCTCGGCGTGTCGAGGTAGTACGAAAACCCCTGGGCAAGGCCGTAAGTGCGCGCAAGGTAGACATAGTTGGCAGCGATGCCGGCGGTATTGTAACCCTTCATCGACAAGAGCGACGCGAGCGTCACCTGCGACGGCGCAAGCGGTATCTCGAAACGCGTGGGCTTGTTCTTGGGCTGCACAAGCGGCACAGTCGTCCCGCGAGCGCCGTGCTCCCTCGGATATTTCCCCGTAAAAAGCGACGCATGCGCAGGCAGCGTCCACGAATCGACCGATTCTCCGTACGGGAAGAACCGGCACTCCGCAGCAAACTTATCCAGGTTGGGCGTAGTCTTGTACCGGTAACCGCAGAGGGAAGTGTGGTCCGCGCGAACCGTATCCAGCGTAATAATGATAACATTGGGCTTTCCGGCAAGGTTCGCCACCTTGGCCGGCTCCGCGCGAAATCCCTCGTCGATCGCCTTCATCGGCGCGATGCCCGCCGTTCGCGCGGTCGCCACGAGCGCCGCAGCGCACACCGCGACATACGCCGCAAGCGACGCCGCTCTCCGCCAGCCCCCCCTTGCGCGTTCGAGGACGATGCCTCCTATGGCCATCGCCCCCGCCGGCGCCACGACAAGCACAAAGGCCGACGCATTATCCCGGACGAAGTAACTCAATCCCGCGCAAAGGAGCATCCCTGCCGCGCACGCCGTCGCGGTCATCCACGCCGACGCACCCGACCTGCTCGCAAGCGCCGCATACAGGATGCCAAGCACCGCCCCCCATGCCGCGATAAACCCTGCGTTAAGCAGGACTTCCTTGCCAAGGCTGTCCTTGCCGCCGATGGGCACCCGCATGATGAGAGCATGCAGCACGAATCCCGCCGTCAGTACGACCGCCGGGACGATTGCCGCTCTTGCCGGTCTCTTTATGCGGCTGAGCGCAGGCCACGCGACAAGCGTCAGCACGGCAGCCGCCGCCGCGGCCGCCGCCGCCCAGAACGCCGCTACCATGCCTGCCACGCTCCACGGGACAAACGACCCTGCATAGACTGCGATCACGCCGTCTACCGCCGTCATTCCAACCGCGACAAATACGGCGGCTATGACTGCGTCGAGCAGCGTACGCGCCATACCCGGCGGCGCCGCCACCGCGTCGTTTTTGCAGATTGCATCTGGGGCGCCGGGCCGCTTTTCGCTTTCGTATCCCATGGTCGCTGCTGTTAGTCTCCAAATGGTCTTACTTAGTTCCCGATATACGCGAGGACTTCCCGCTTTCTGCGCTCCTCGCTGCTTACGGCGGACCTTACTTCCGAGACCCCGTCAGAAAACCCTGCCGCCGCACACTTGCGAGGATGGTCTGATGCGCTCCGGCCTGATTGACTGCGTGCGGCTTCAGAATGCCCGGAGTCATCTGGTCCTCGGATGGTCCACCCTAATCGGACAGACTGATAGTTTACCGGGAGAACCGCCCGGCGACAAATGAAGTTTCACGTATGCCAAACGGGAAAAAGACGCATTGTTGGGGAAAGCCGCGTGAAATTACGCGTGTTGTTCAAAAAGGATCCAAGGCCCTCACGGGGCCAGCCGCCCCACCGGGGGTGAGGGCCTTGGCCTTACCGCAAAGAAAGGCTGCGCTGGCTTTTTGCAGCGTATACTTTTCTCTGCTGCTGTATATAACAACGCCTGTTCTCACCCCTATTTCAGGAAACAGCGCCGGCGCTCAAAGTTCTTCTTGATGTCCGGCAGGGATAAACGTGTCTGACGTGCTGAGCCTTGTCTCGCTGAGGGGTGCTACTCTTTGTCTCGCAGGGCGTCTTCGGCCAGTTCGCGGCGGATGCCCGCCTCGATGCGCGCGCGTATCTCCCGCCGAACCAGTTCGTCCACGTCGCCCGGCGCGCTGCTGTGCGTCGTGACCGCCCTCACGGCAGGACCGCTCTGATCGGGAGGAACATACGCTATGCCCTCGGTTTGAAATTTCTCGCCGAGGTAGACCCTTCTCACTTCGCTGTCCGAGATGAGCTTTTCCGCCACGCCTGAAATCAGCACGTGCCCCTCGTGAATGATGTAGGCGCGGTCGGTGATTGCCAGCGTCTCGCGTACGCTGTGGTCGGTCAGCAGCACGCCGATGCCGGTTTTTTTGAGATCCATGACTATGCCCTGTATCTCGTAGACGGCTTTTGGGTCGACTCCCGAGAAGGGCTCGTCAAGCATGAGAAGCGTAGGTTTCGTTACAAGAGCGCGCGCTATTTCGAGCCGCCTTTTCTCGCCGCCCGAGAGCGTGTAGGCGCGGGCGTCGGCCACGCGCGTCAGCTCCATCTCTGCAAGAACTCTCTCAACCTCCGCGCGCCTCTGCCTGCTCGACATTTTCATCGTTTCGAGTATCGCGAGGATATTCTCGCGGACGGTCAGCCTTTGAAAGACGCTCGGCTCCTGCGAGAGATAGCCCATGCCGCTTCGGGCCCGGCGGTACATGGGGTAACCGGTTACGTCATGGCCGCGCATGAAAACGCGTCCGCCGTCGGGCCTCATCATGCCCATGATCATTCTGAACGTGGTGGTCTTACCGGCGCCGTTGGGGCCCAGTAGCCCTACTATCTCCCCCGAGAAGACCTCTATGCTCACGCGGTCCACGACCTTGCGCTTGCCGAATGCTTTCTCGAGTCCTACGGCTTCCAGTAGTTTCATCGATTTCCCCGTCAGAAGACGGCCTTCACCCGCGAGGGAGGCCAGAAAAGCACAAAAGCCTTGCCCAACACGTTTTCCGCCGGCACCACGCCCCAGACCCTGCCGTCGCTCGATATGGGGCTATTGTCCCCGAGCCCGAGGTATTCCCCCTCGCCGATTTCGTGCACAAAGGGGCCCTGCACGAGATAGTCAGGCCGTATAAGACTCGAACGGTAATACACATCGCGCTTTATCTCGACGTCGCTGACGAACATCTTGCCCCGGACGCCGGAAAAAAACGCCCTGCTCGACTTCGTATAGAGCGGCGTATCATCGACCGCGACCTTCTCGACATTTTCTATCACGTACACGCCGTTTACCTTTATCTTCTGTGTCCCGTCCACAACGGCCAGAGAAAAGTCAAACTCACGCGGCGAAGTTATAATCGAACGCATCGATCGCACGAGGTCCTCATTGCGCCTGAGTTCCACTGTCAGAGTGTCGATTGTCGGCGTGAAAACCGCCTTTATCGTCTCGTCGTCGCGCCACACCCCGGCGGCAAATGACGCTCTGTCCCCCTCCAGTTTCACGTGCCCGCCTACCAGCACGTCGCCTACGACGTTTTCGCCCTCCCGCCCGTTGTAGGAGTAGTAATCGAGTATCGGCCTCTCGTATTCAACGGTCTGCCATAGTTCGCTTTCCTGCGCCAGCAGCAGTTTCCCTTCCTTGACCTCCCATTCGCCGCCCGACCTCCAATACTCGGTCGCGGCCGCCGAATGTCTGCTGTCGTAGACGTCCTGCCAGAGCTGCTTCTGCACGCGCTCTGGCTTGTGTACGATAACGCCGTCGACAAATACCTGCCCGTCCTTGAGGGTTAAAGTCTCGCCGGGCATCCCGACGAGCCTCTTGACAAAATTCTGCGTCTGGTGCCCCTCTTCCGGGCTCTTGAATACAAATACGTCCCACCTCTTCGGCGGCGCGAGCCAGTAGAGGTCCTTGGCCACGAGTATGCGGTCGCCCCCGCGAAGCCTCACGCGGCCCGTCGACGACCCTTCTTTCTCGCACACCGGGCATATGTGGGAGGTCGCAAAGTCGCCGTCGCCTCCCCGAACATTAAAGCCCTCGCCGCACTGGGGGCAGTCAACGCGGTAGTGTCTTCCATAGAGAGTGGGCGCCATCGAGCCGCTGGGTATCTGGTAGGCCTCGACCACAAAGCACTTGACGGTGAGCGCCAGCACCCACGCCATCGCGATCCACTCGATGTGCTCCTGAAGCCTGAAAGGCTTCTTGCCCTGCTTTTTGTCGTCGCCTTTTGTCACTGGGCTTACTCCTCGGTCGACAGAATAGCCAGAAACGCCTCCTGCGGAATATCGACGCTTCCTATGGACTTCATGCGTTTCTTGCCCTCGCGCTGCT
This sequence comes from uncultured bacterium, assembly GCA_937863625.1. Classification (GTDB taxonomy): domain Bacteria; phylum Planctomycetota; class DG-23; order SLPQ01; family SLPQ01; genus CALMGO01. The sequence goes on along the minus strand of CALMGO010000498.1, from coordinate 4,042 downwards.
TGGCCCATAGTTTGCGTTTTCTGGTGATATCACCGCCGTAGCATTTGCCTGTCACGTTTTTGCCGACTGCAGGTATCGTCTCCCTGGCGATGATTCGCGTGCCGATGGCCGCCTGGATGGGAATCTGAAAGAGATGCTTGGGTATCTCTTTCTTGAGCCTGAGCGCGAGCCTGCGGCCGCGTCGGTCGGCTTCCTCTCGATGGACGATCACCGACAGCGCGTCAAGCCGTTTGCCGTTGACCAGGATATCCAGTTTAACCAGGCTCCCCGAACGGTAACCGAGCATGTCGTAACTCATCGTGCCGTAGCCGCGCGTGGCGCTCTTGAGCTTGTCGTAGAAATCGTAGACTATCTCCGCAAGCGGCAGGTCGTAGACGAGCACCGTGCGCGAAGTCCCGATGTACTCCGTCCTCACATAAGTGCCCCTGCGGTCCTCGCAGAGTTTCATCAGTGCGCCGATAGACTCGCTCGGAACGATAAAGTTGGCCTGAACGAACGGCTCGCGTATCTCCTCCACCTCGTCGGGCGGCGGCAGGGCCGACGGGTTTTCGATATGAACGACCTCGCCGTTGGTTCTCAATATCTCATACGTGACCGTCGGCGCCGTTTGCACGAGCTCCACGCCTTCCTCGCGTTCGAGGCGCTCCTGGACGATCTCCATGTGCAAAAGCCCGAGGAACCCGCACCGGAAGCCGAACCCGAGCGCTTCCGACGTCTCCGGCTCGTACGAAAACGACGAGTCGTTGAGCCGCAACCGGTCGAGAGCCCCTCTGAGTGATTCATAACTCGTATCACTTGACGGGTAGAGCCCGCAGAAGACCATCTGCTGCGGCTCCTTGTAGCCGGGCAGAGGCTTCACGGCCTCGGCCGACGCGCTCTCGACGTGAGTCACCGTGTCGCCTACGCGCACCTCGCCGAGGTCCTTGATGTTGGCTATGACGTACCCGGTCTCGCCTGCAAAGCGCTCCTTGCTGTGAGTCATCTTCGGCCGGAACGTGCCCACCTCCTGCACCTCGTACTCACGGCCCGCGCGAAGCATCCTGATTCGTTCGCCCGGCTTTATCCTGCCGTCGAATATCCTCACGTAGATGATAACGCCTCTGTAGTTGTCAAAGACGCTGTCGAATACCAGCGCCTTGAGCGGCGCGTCCTCGCTGCCCGACGGGGCCGGTATCCTCTCGACAATCGCTTCGAGAATTTCGTCGATGCCCTGCCCTGTCTTCGCGCTTGCAAGTATCACCTCGGCGGGGTCTATGCCCAGCGTCTGCTCCATCTCCTCCATCACCTCTTCGGGCCGCGCCGACGGGAGGTCTATCTTGTTGATGACGGGAATTATCTTGAGGTCGTGCGCTATCGCCTCGTAGGCGTTGGCCACTGTCTGAGCCTCCACACCCTGAGCCGCGTCCACAAGCAGGAGCGCCCCTTCGCACGCCGTCAGGCTCCGGCTCACCTCGTAGCTGAAATCCACGTGCCCCGGAGTATCGATAAGGTTGAGGATATAGCGGTGGCCGCCTTGTTTGTAAAATATCTGAACGGCGCTGGCTTTTATCGTGATGCCGCGCTCGCGCTCGAGGTCCATCGTGTCGAGCATCTGCGCGCGAAATTCCCGCGGGCTCACGGCGCCTGTCTTTTGAAGGAGTCTATCGGCCAGCGTGCTCTTGCCGTGGTCGATATGCGCTATTATTGAGAAGTTCCGAACGCGGTCAGTGCGCATCCTGCTCCTCCGATGAAACCCGCGTCCTCGCCGAGTGAGGCAAAGACTATATCGCAGTTGCGCCTGGCATCGGGAAGGGCCTTCATCTCAACGGTTGCCTTCACCGGCTTCATGAGCAGGTCGCCCGCCTTTATAAGGCCGCCTGATATTAACAGGCGCGCCGGGTTGATCATGTGTAGTATGTTTACAATACCTATGCCAAGAAACACGCCCGTCTCGTGGAAAATCCTGTTGGCCAGTTCGTCGCCGGCAAGCGCCGCGTCGCATATCATCCGCGCGTCAAGGTCGTCGCCTGCGTGTCCGTCATCGGCGAGGACGCTCTTGGAACCCGCCTCGACGGCCTCCCTGAAGCGCCTTACCAGAGACACCGCCGACGCGTACGCCTCCAGGCACCCCTGGTTGCCGCACGCGCAAAGGCGGCCGTTTCTCTCAATTATCATGTGTCCAAGTTCCGCCGCGCAGTCCGTGTCGCCGTGGATAAGCCTGCCGTGCGCGATGATTCCTGCGCCGATGCCCGTCCCGAGCGTCACCATCACCATCGAGCGCGTGCCTTTGCCCGCCCCCGCCCAGAACTCCCCGAAGGCCGCCGCGTTGGCGTCGTTCTCGAGTACCGTCCTTATGCCGGTGCAGGCCTGCACGCGTTCCACCACCGGGATGTCCCGCCACAGAGGCATGTTCGGCGCCAAGTGCACCACGCCCGCCTTCGTGTCCAGCGTCCCCGGAGTCCCCACGCCCATGCCGGCTATGTCCTGCCGCGTCATGCCCGCAGCCGCAGTGACCTCGTCGACAACGCTGCATATCCGGTTGATTATGTGGTCGGCTCCCTTATCGGCCTCGGTGGGAATAGACATGCTCGACATCACCTCGGCGTCGCTTGACACTACGCCGCCCTTGATGTTCGTGCCGCCAAGGTCGATTCCGATGTAGTACTCTCCGGCCACGATTCAAATCCTCTACAGGCTAAATGTTCTGAGTGCCGGCGGAAAGCCATTGTCGCCACTGTTCCAGTGACGCTTCCTGCTCAGCCGCCGTGCGCTTCGGGTCAAAGTCAAATGTCTTGCCGCCGCTTATCGCGGTCAAGAGCCTCAGCGATTCGGTCCTTACCGCCTCGCCGGCGTCGCTCAGGCCGTCCACGAGAGCCTTGGAGGCCGCAGCGCCGTAACCCGCCAGCGCGTTTCTCGCCGCCAGGCTCTTTGCCGTGTCCTGGTCACCCAGAAGCGCCACGAGCCCCGCCAGGTAAGCCGGAAGCGCCTTTGCCTGAAACCCCCTGACCGTCGCGACAAACTCCGCGTCGAGGCTCCCCGACGCGCCCAGCACCTGTTGCGTCGCCAGGGCGACCGCTGCATAGTCTTCCTGGTCGAGCAGTTTCTGGAGAGTCGACAAAAACTGCGCTCTCACTTCCCCGTTGCCGCTGCCGGCCGCTATCCTTCTCGCATAGAGCGCCGCCAGGCCCCCCATGTCCTCCATGTTCACAAGCGCCGTAGTAATCCCGGAGAGCGCCTCAGCGTCGTTCGGGTGCAAGTCGAGTATTCGCTGATAGTAGACCTTGGCCGCCTGGAAATTCTGAAATCCCGGCGTGTCAAGATACGCCTTGGCAAGCCGCCTCCTTGCATCGAGCACCACAGGGCTCTCGGTCGTACGGTCGGCCAGAAGCTTGAGCAGCACTTCGGCCTTGCCGAACCTGCCCGCCTCCTGCAGCCTCTGAGAGAGAGACAATATCAAGTCGGCGTCTTCTCCGACGAGCATCGTGATCGCCTGCCACGCCTGGTCGGCCACTTTCGGATGAGGGTCGCTGCGCACCATCTCCAGAAAGCGGTCGATCGCGCGTTTGTCGCCTATCTTGACGAGAGCCACCACCGCGGCCTCGCGCACGCTCGAAGATATCGGGTCCCTCGTCGCCTCGAGAAGCGCGTCAAATGAAGCCGGGTCCGCCAGCGCGTCAAGGCCCCTCACTGCCGCGAAACGCACCTTGTCGTCAGCGTCCGTGACAAGTTGTATCAGCGTCCCCACTGCGCTCTTGTCGCCTATCTGCCCCAGGGCCTCCGCGACCGCTGCGCGCACTTCGGGCGCTTTCTCGTCATCTAACATCCCTAAAAGCGCCGGGAGCCCCTTGACCCATTTTCGCGCGCCGAACGCCTTTGCCACCGTCGCCCGCACGTCCGCCGACGTGTCACCCACAAGCGGCAGCAACAGTTCCAGGTCGCTCAGCGGGAGCGCCGCGTATGCCTTTACCGCCGCGAGTTTAAGCGCCGCGTCACCGGAAGACAGCCGCGATACGACCACGTCCATCGCTGCGGGGTCCTGGTTGCCGCCCAGCGCCTCAATCCC
>CALMGO010000497.1 GCA_937863625.1 uncultured bacterium | reverse complement strand
CCTCGTCAAACTCGTCGACCAGCTCATCGACCTCCTCGAGAAAGACAGCGGCTATGAGCGGTTCGTCTTTGACGGCCAGACCATCGCGCTCAATGACTACCTCGAAGTAAAGCCGGAAAACCGCCACCGCCTCGCAAAGCTCATAAAAGACGGCCGCATCCTCGTGGGCCCCTGGTACACGATGCCTGACGAGAGAATACTCGGCGGGGAGTCGCTCATACGCAACATCATGCGCGGATACTCCGACGCGCGCGAATGGGGAGTCGAGCCGATGCGCTACGGATACATCTGCGACATATTCGGGCACATCGCGCAGATGCCGCAGGTTTTCGCCGGCATGGGAATAGACCATGCCCTTCTCGGACGCGGGACCAACGAGCACACGCACCCTGCGTACTTTCTCTGGCGCGCGCCCGACGGCAGCGAGGTGATAGCGTTCAAGGAGCAGGACCTCGAAGGCTACGGCGCCGGACGGCGGCTCTGGCGCGCAGCCGGCGGCGAGACCGGAGAAGGATTTGACAAGGACGCCATCATCGCCGAAGCCAAGAGGCTTCGCGAGAAAGAGGCCGAAAGGTCCGACATACCCGTGCAGCTCTGGCTCGACGGCGTCGACCACCAGCGCCCGGGGGCTCGGATAGCCGACGCGCTCGACATCGTGAGAAAAGCGATGCCCGACGCGGAGGTGGTGTTCTCCACGCTGCCTGTATTTGCCGCCGCCGCGGCAAAGCATCGCGCGAAGATGCCCGCATTTGAAGGGGAACTAATCGACGTCGCCAAGGCCGAAGGCGGTTACCTATACCTAATAAGCCATTGCCTGTCGAGCCATTACCCGATGAAACTCGCCAACGACCGCTGCCAGACGATGCTCGAACAGTGGGCCGAGCCCTTCCAGGCGTGGGCCGCCATGCGAAAGGCCGCGCCTTCGTACAACTTCCTCGACGTCGCGTGGCAGTACCTCCTGCAGAATCACCCGCACGACTCCATCTGCGGCTGCTCGATAGACCAGGTGCATAAGGACACCGAGTACCGCTACGACCAGTGCGAGATGATTGCGCGGGAAGTGCTCACCGATTGCCAGGCGACTCTGCGCCCCGCGGAGGACAAGGACGCCAAGGCGCTCACCCTGACTGTCTATAACGCGACGGCCGCAGCGACGAGGCGCGTCGTGACGGCGGAGTTCGACTATCCGCATGAGTTTCCCGTGCGCGGCCTGACGGGGTTCTCCGACGACCGCATACCCTGCTTTGACCTTACGGGGCCCGACGGCAAACGTGTCGATTACCAGATGCACTCCTACATCGCGCCGGAGGAGTATCTCGGACTTCCGGCATGGGGGCAGGCGGTGGCGCGCAGGGTGCATGTGAAGATTTCTTTTGAGGCCGCACTCCCCGGCATAGGCGCGTACGGTTTCACCGTGACGCCGCGCGAAAAGTCTTACCGCGACATGGGCACGCAGAGAACCGGCGCGGCCGCGATGGAAAATGATTTTCTCGCCGTGACGGTGAACGACAGCGGGACGGTAAACGTGACCGACAAACGCAGCGGGCGCGCGTTTGAAGGATTGTGCGTTTTCGAAGACACCGGCGACATGGGCGACGGCTGGTATCACATAAAGCCCGTGGACAATGAGACCTTTCTCTCGACCGGCTGCCCCTCCTCGATAAGCGTCGTCGAGGACGGCTCTCTCTCGACGACCATGCGCGTTGAAAAGATGATGACACTCCCTGCCGAGATGGACTGGGGGCTCATGCGCCGCTCGGACGAGAAGAAACCCGTCCGCCTCACGCTTGACCTCACTCTGCGCAAAGGCGCTCCGTATGTCGAGTGCAAGGCGACGCTTTACAACACCGTCAAGGACCACCGCCTGAGGGTCCTCTTTGCGACAAAGGTAGCGGGTAAGAAGTACTTTGCCAATCAGCCGTTCACGTTTGTGACGCGCGCGCGCGGGGTCGATATGTCAACCGCCGACTGGAAGGAAAACGACACGGAGGAACGCAATTTCTGCGGCATCGCAGGCGTCACCGATGCCAAAGGGGGATTAGCGATAGTAGGCGGCCAGGGGCTCCACGAAATCGCGGTCAAAAGCGACAAAGACGCGACCATGGCGATGACGCTCATGCGCGCGTTTAAGCGCACCGTGTCGCTGCCGTACACGGGGCGCGGCGAGCTCCAGCACGAGATGACTTTCACGTGGCGCATCGTGCCGCTTACGGGACGGCCCGACTACGCAGCGCTCACGGTGATGCAGCAGGAGTTTCACGCCGGCGTCGAGACACAGGCCGCGCTCGGAAGCGGCAAGAGCGCCGGGACATTTGCAGCGATGAAGAAAGGGGTTGTGGTGCTCTCAGCCCTCAAGACCGCCGCCGGTAGA
>CALMGO010000496.1 GCA_937863625.1 uncultured bacterium | reverse complement strand
GGTTTGCTGGTGTTACTGGCCTTCGGCGGCATAGGCATCCTCGGCACGATATTCTGGATCTGGATGATAGTCGACTGCGCGTCCAATGAACCACCGGAAGGCAACGATAAGATCGTCTGGATTCTCGTCATCGTCTTCACGCATCTCATAGGCGCAGCGATATACTTCCTCGTGCGGCGCCCCCAGAGGATTGAGAGGTACGGAAGATGACAACGCCCACCTCCACCCCACTGACGCCGGCCCCCGCCCCAAAGGGCTGGTGGGGCCACAACTGGAAATGGGCGCTGCCCATCGGATGCATCTCGATCACGGCCGTCTGCGTGGGAGTGATCCTGACCGGTCTTTTTGTCGGTCTCGGCTACGTGAGGTCTTCCGGGCCCTATGTGGACGCCATGGCTCGCGTTCGCGCTTCGACAGAAGTCACTGATACTATCGGCATGCCCGTCGAAGAGGAGTTTCTCGTAAGCGGCAATTTCAACGCGACCCCCACGTCAGGCGCCGCCAGCATGGCTATTCCGATAAAGGGCCCCAAAGGCAAAGCCACCGTATACGTCTCTGCCACCAGAAGCGGCTCCGTCTGGACGTTTAGTTCGCTCTACGTGGATATCACCGCAACTCAGGAGCGAATTGACCTGCTTGGGAAGTAGGGGCACAATACTTGCCGTAAAGCCATGTGTGCCGATATGACAAGGTGATGCCGGGGCATGAATCAGTGTTGTGTCACTGATTTCGGAGAGCGTGGCATGACGCCAGGTTTTGGAACAGTGCTTTTCATTCTGCTTATGGTCTGTGGGATCTACTGGTGCGGGGATGTCTTTGGCAGACTCCACAAGGACCTGGCAACATTTCGCGAGACGGACGAGCCGGCCGAGAGATTCGCAATCGTCTTCTGGTGGGTCGTGACGGCGCTTTTGCTCATCGGCATGTGTTATGCGATGTGGATTGTCTTTGGGCGTATCTACGCGACCCTGCATCGTTAGCAAGCAAAGAGCGCCCCATACATCGGATGCATCGCACCCCTAACTCACGACATTAGTCGGTGTGCCCGCGAGGAACGCGCGAACATTCTCCACGGCCACGGACAGGAGCCTTTGCCTTGCCGCTTTCGTCGCCCATGCAATGTGCGGAGTGATGATGCAGTTCTTCGCCGCTAAAAGCGGATTGTCCGCTCGCGGCGGCTCAGTCGACAGTACGTCAACAGCTGCACCGGCAATCCGGCCGGCATTGAGCGCCGCAGCAAGCGCGGCTTCGTCCACGAGAGGCCCCCTGCCGGTATTGACAAGATATGCAGTCGGCTTCATAAGCGCGAGCCTCACTGCATTAACGAGCCCCTTTGTCGCATCGGTCAAGGGGCAGTGAAGACTTACGATGTCGCTCTTGCGAAAGATGGTATCAATATCGACAAACTCGACGCCGTCAATCTCGCGCATCGTCCTCGTGTGGCAGATGACCGTCATCCCGAAGGCCTGAGCCACGCGCGCAACGGCGCTTCCTATCCCTCCAAACCCCACTATCCCAAGAACAAGGCCCGAGATCTCGACAAGAGAAACGTCCCAATAGCAGAAATCCTTTGACACGACCC
>CALMGO010000495.1 GCA_937863625.1 uncultured bacterium | reverse complement strand
GCTGTCGGCGAAGGAAGGGGCGTATGAGCCGGAGTCGGTTGCAGCGGCATTCGGCGAGGCGGCGGCTGCGCGGGCCGAGAGCGCGGCGCCGTCGTTTTCGAAGGAAGCGCCGGTGGGCGACGTCTTTAAGGACGTAGCCGGGAAGGGCGCGGCTCTCGCCGGCGAGGTGCAGTCGCGCGAGGAGTTTCTGGACGCGCTGACGGACTACATCACGCAGAAGGCCTCCGAGGCGCAGGGCGAGGAGGCGTTTGTCTGGAACGAAGTCGAAACGTTCGTTGCCGAGGAGCGCTCGGCGGCGTTCGAAGTCTTCAAGGACCCTGAGGTACTGGCCTACATCAGCCAGCTTCAGCGGGTGATGAAGGACACCGAGATCGTCGGCAAGTCGAACTCGCTCTCCGATATCGTCAAGACCGTTTATCGCGAACTCGTCTCGAGCGCGGGGCAGGACCAGGCGGCAAACTTCCGCATACCGGCGACGCAGCGCATGGTCGCTGAGACGCTCATGCAGTTTCAGAACAGCCACCGCCCGGGAGACCTCTGGCACTTCGTCACTCCCGACTACAGGAAGACGAGCATATGGGTGCAGTTGAAGAGCGGGGACAACCGCGACATGTCCGCGGTAAAGGCCGCGGTGGACGCTTATGTGGCGAACTATCCGCCGCCGGTGCCGCTCGAGGATGAATGGTTCGGCCTGACGTATATAAACGTCGTGTGGCAGGCGAAGATGGTGTACGGGATGCTGCAGGCGTTTTCCGGAAGTTTTCTCGTGGTCTTTCTGCTGATGGCGATACTGTTCCGGTCGGTGCTGTGGGGCCTGCTGTCGATGATACCGCTGTCAGTGACCATTCTGGCGATATACGGCGCGATAGGGCTTCTGGGCAAGGACTACGACATGCCGGTGGCGGTGTTGAGTTCGCTGACGCTCGGGATGGCGGTTGACTTTGCAATACACTTCCTTGCGCGTACGCGAAAGATGTATCCTGAGCACGGGACGTGGGAACTTACGGCGCCTGCGGTATTCGGCGAGCCGGCCAGGGCCATTGCGAGGAATATCATAGTAATCGCAGCGGGATTTATGCCGCTTCTTCTGGCGCCGCTCGTGCCTTACAAGACGGTCGGGGCGCTGCTGGCGATAATACTGCTCGTGAGCGGCATGGCGACACTGCTTCTCCTGCCGGCGCTCATGCGCATATTTGAAAAGTCGCTCTTCAAGGGATTTAAGGAGGCGATGGGCCCCGCGTGCAACTGCACGCTGTGCATAGTGTCCGCGGCCACGCTCGTGGTGGTCATCGCGCTCAACCTCCACCAGTACGCCGAGATAGGCTGGAGTCGGCTGACGCTGTTGAGCATCGTGGCGATACCGGTACTGGCCGCGATCTGCGGCATAGTCTCAAGGCGTGAAAAATGCAAACTGCGCCCCGAAACAGAAAACAAGGAGGAGAACCATGTTCAGTAAACTCACGGTGGCTCTTACACTGGCGGCCGCTTTCCTGATGCCGTCCGCGGCCTTTGCGGCGGATGAGGCCGCAGCCTCGCCTGCAGTGCCCGGCGTGGATGAGATAGTAAACATGACAAACCAGGCGTCGTATTACCAGGGGTCCGACGGCCGCGCGAAGGTGCACATGACGATTACCGACGAACAGGGGCGCGCGCGGGAGCGGGAATTTGTCATTTTGCGATGGGACGCGCCGGAGGCTGGCAGCGACGTCGCGAAGAAGGACCAGACGTTTACGGGCGGGCAGAAGTTTTACGTCTACTTCGAGAGGCCGGCCGACGTAAACAAGATGGCCTTTCTCGTCTGGAAGCATCTCGACAAGAGCGACGACCGCTGGCTCTACCTGCCGGCGCTCGACCTTGTAAAGAGGATTGCCGCGTCGGACAAACGCACGAGTTTCGTAGGGTCGAGTTTCTTTTACGAGGACGTATCCGGGCGGCACATTGACGAGGATACGCACGAACTCGTCAAGGTCACCGGCGATTACTACGTCCTCAAGAATACGCCAAAGGACCCGGACTCGGTGGAATTCGCCTATTACGAAATGTATGTCCACAAGAAGACGTTCGTAGTCGTCGAGACCGATTACTACGACAAGCAGGGGCAGAAATACCGCACTTACAAAGCGGAAAAGGTTGAGACGATAGACGGTTACCCGACGGTGACCAAAAGCAGCATGACCGATACGAAAAACGGGTCAAAGACCGAGATGGACTACAGCGAGGTCAAATACAATCTCGATATCCCGGAAGACGTCTTTACCGAGCGATACCTTAGGCAGCTGCCTTACGAATTCCTAAGGTGACATGGTAGCGCATGTGGTGAGTGTCGCTGATAACCGACAGATAAGGACCCATAGGACAACGGGGACCCTGATGAGAAAGATAAGTGTTATCGCAACAGCAGCGCTCATGGCCATGGCCATGTGCATAGGGGCAGCGTGGGCCGCGGACGAAGGGCCGTCGCTTCCCACGGGGTTGGGAGACTCCGGAGGCCCGGCGCTTCCGGGAGGTCTCGAAGAAGAAAGCGGTCCTCCTCTCCCGATCGGCATGGAAGGCGAAGCGACGCCGACGAAGAGCGAGGCCGCCGGGAGCGGCAAGCGCAAACTCTCCGAGGTGCTCGGACTGTCGGGCTTCTGGGACATCCGCGCAGGCATCCGGACCCAGCGCGACAGGCATGAGCAGCAGGCGTCGCTCGCCGAGACGCGGCTCCAACTTGAGTCACAGAAACGTATCGGCCCGGTGACTTCTAAGGTCGTAACGGACTTTCTCTATGACGGGCTTGCGGACAGCCGCAAGATAGACCTTGAAACGGGGCAGGGATGGATGGACCTGCGCGAGGCCAATATCTCGTGGAGCCCCTTTTCCTTTGCCGACGTCAAGGTCGGCCGACAGATACTGACGTGGGGCACGGGCGACCTCGTATTTATCAACGATCTTTTTCCGAAGGACTACGTGTCGTTCTTTGCGGGGCGCGACGAGGCGTATCTCAAGGCGCCGTCGGACGCGATAAAGACGAGTATTTTCACTGATGCAGTGAACGTGGACATCATCTACACTCCGGTTTTTGACAGTGACCGTTACATCACGGGGCGGCGGATGTCTTACTATAACGCGATGCTCGGGGAGGCGGCGGGGCGCAATGCAATAATGCAGGCCGACGTTCCCAATGAGTGGTTTAACGACTCGGAGTGGGCGGCGCGGGTCTACAGGAATGTCAGTGGATACGAACTTGCCGCGTATGGCTACTGGGGATACTGGAAAAGTCCCGGAGGCATGGATGCGGCGACGGGCAAGGCGACATTTCCCCGCCTGTCGGTGTACGGCGCGAGTGCTCGCGGGCAGTTCGCGCGCGGTATTGGAAACGTCGAAGCCGGCTACTACGACAGCCGCGAAGACCGCGCAGGCGGGGATCCTAACGTCAGCAACAGCGAGTTCCGGTTTCTCCTTGGATACGAGCAGGACCTGAAGCAAATCTCCCGGGACCTCACCATCGGGATGCAGTATTACCTCGAGTGGATGCAGGACTATGACGCATACCGGAGCGCGCTGCCGGCGGGCATGCCTGAGGCCGACGAGTACAGGCATGTTGTGACATTGAGGCTCACGAAACTCCTCATGAATCAGAACCTGAGGCTTTCCGTTTTTACCTTTTACAGCCCGAGCGACGGCGACGTGTACATGAGGCCGAACCTGTCATACAAGATGAACGACCACTGGACTTTCGTCGCAGGCGGCAATGTCTTTTTCGGCGAGAGTGAGGAGACGTTTTTCGGGCAGTTTGCCGACAACACAAACGTGTACTGCGGGCTGCGCTACGGTTTCTGATACAAAAAGACCATGCAGCAGAAGACGCACAACTTAGAGAGACGGAGGAGAAATATCCGTGCACACTGAAAACATGATACGCATACTTGCCGGCACGCTTGTCATCACCGGAGTCATTCTCGGGCGCTTCGTGAGCGCATGGTGGCTTATAGTGCCGCTTTTCGCAGGGGCGAATCTGATTCAGTCGGCGATTACGGGATTTTGCCCGGCGGAGATAATCTTCCGGAAACTGGGCGTTAAGGACAGGTGCGGCGAGACAGCCGAAGCGCAGGCAAGAAACTGACCGCCGGCCGTAGCGATAGGTCGGCTTCATGCTAATTCGGCATGGAGCTTTCACCGGCGGGCATCTGCTCCCGCCACTGGGAGTAGACGAGAAAGGGTTTGGCCAGGCCGAGTTGCGCGAGGTACTCGCCAAGCCCGTCGTCCATTCGCAGGCAATACTCCGGGCCTTGCAGTATGCCCCGCACGTTAGGCAGGGAAAAGCACTGAGCGTGGTAATTGCCGTGTTTCTTTAGAAGAGACTCATAAGACGGCCACTGCCACGGCATATCCGCACGCCATTGGACTAAGACCGTGCCGTCCTTCTGGAGAGCAGGGGCTGCGGTGAGGGTCCCGTAATAGAGGCCGACGTAGGATTCGAAGAAAGCAGGGTCACCCATGTAGAAGACAGGCGTCGAATACTTACCATCCGGCGCCCCTCGCAAGTGCACGTCGGAGGCGATGCGTTCCCGGATGTCCGCCATCTGCTCCCGGACCGGCCTGCTGCCGAGGAATATCCTCGGCGCGATGCGGAGGTCTTCTCCGGAATTTGAAAGGTAATGGTCCATCAACTGCGCTGACTGGCGAAGCACGATTGTGAGCCTCGCGCCTTTGGCAAAGCACGTGTAGAGGTCCTTGAGGAAGGCTTTGTCTTCGGAGGTGAATGTCTCGCCGGTGATTGCTTTCGCCTCCAGCACATCGATCTCCGCTTGAACGTTATTTATGCCGATGCCGGTGGCAAGCATGAGGGCGAGGGTGGACTGGCGTCCGGGGAAATATATGAAGAAGGCCACGGTCGCGATGACGATGAGTCCTGCGAGTACGGCGGCACATCGTATGAGGATTTTTCGTCTGCGTGTCATAACATTTCGTCGGCGCCCCTGGGGGAAAGGGCACGCTGCACATCTATGTCAGCACTTTTTCAATATGCGGCATGCCTGTTAACCGGATATCTGTCCGCCTTCATCGGGCCACCGCTATGTCACTTTGCCGGCGCGTGCACCATCGTCCGTGCATCGCGTATCAGTCTTGCGACACTGGTCAGGACGACAAAGAACTCGAGGCGGCCCATGAACATGCCTGCTATCTCGGTCCAGAGCACCCCGGACGGAGCCGATGGAGACGTAACTCCGACCGAGAGGCCGACCGTGCCGACTGCCGACGCAAATTCGAAAAGCGCCTCTTTGAGACCGTAGCCGTAGGCGGCCAGAACGGCCGTGCCGCAGACGAACGTCAGCAGGTAGAGAAAGACGAATGCGCCAATCTGGCGCAGGCGGGTGTCGGTGACGAAGACTCGCCGCTCTGCCTCCCACGCGGGATTCTCCGTCACGGCCGTGCGAGGCAGCAGGCTGCGGTGGAGTTGCCAGACGAGGCTTTTCCAAAGAAGATACACACGGTACTGTTTGATGCCGCCGGCGGTTGAACAAGTGCCGCCGCCAATGAGCATCAGTACGATGAGCACAAGCCAACCGACGGAGTTCCAGTCGCCATAGCCGACGGTGGAGAAACCTGTGGTCGTCAGCGCAGTCACCGCCTGGAAAATCGCCACGCGAAGGCCTTTGCCCAGGGAAGGATAGAGACTCCGAGTCGTCAGAAAGAACAAAAGGGCAATACAGAGAGGCAGCACAACCATCATGAGGCGGACCTCGCCGTTGCGAGTGACGGCGCGCACCCTGGCCCGCAGAAGAAGCCACGCGCTGATGAAGCTCAAGTTGCTCAGAAGCATCAGGGGCACGGTTACCGCCTCGACGGCCGTTGAGTTCCAATAGCCGATGCTTTCAACCCGAGTAGAAAAGCCCCCGGTGGACACGGTAGCGAACGCGTGGTTTACGGCGTCGAACCAATCCATGCCTGCCAGTCGCAGGGCGATGGTCCCGGCGACGGTGCAGCCGCTGTAAATCAACAGCACCAGTTTGGCGGATTGGCGGACATGCGGCACGAGTTGCTCCCGTCCCTCCGCGACGGAGAGCGCCGGGCCGGTCGGGCCGGTGAGCGCCGAGAGCATTATGATTGCGAACCCCGCGCCCCCGGCCAGCTGCATGATGCTGCGCCACAACAGGATGGCGTGACAGGCATGAGTGACATCGACGACTGAAAGTCCCGTGGTAGTCCAGCCGCTTACCGACTCAAACAGGGCTTGCGTGAAGCCCAGGCCTGTCACAGCGACAAACGGCCAAGCCGAGAACAGGCATACGAGGAGCCAACTGAGCAGGATTATTACTCCGCCCTCCGGAACGGACAGCACCGGATCGGTTTTCGGGCGCAGAAGCCGCCATGTCGTAAGGCCGCCGCCCCCCATCAAGAGTCCGGGAACTATGAATCCCCAGGCCTGGCGAGCGTCCCCGGGCCAGGCCAGGAAGCTTATCATCGGAGCGAGTATCAACACGCCGCAAAGCGCCACAATGAGCCCCGTGTAGGACAGGATTGTCCTGTATCGCTCTCGCAGGTAACCGACCTGACACAAGTTCACCTCCATCAACTCGTCTCGCCGGTTATGGCCCTGAGGGCAGGTCCGTGGTTTTCGGGAAGTGTAATGAGGATGATCCGGTCGCCCGTAAGGATCCTGGTCTCGCCGCACGGGACAACGGCGTCACCGTTGCGAACGACGACGGCAATCAGACTGTTGGCCGGGAGC
>CALMGO010000494.1 GCA_937863625.1 uncultured bacterium | reverse complement strand
GTCAGCTGCTTTCGCGCACGCATGCGGCGATGGCGGCCGCAGGCTTCGGCGATTCTTCCTGGGAATTCATCGCGGTGGACGACGCCAGCCGTGACTCCACCTGGCAGAGACTGCGGGACGAAAGCGCGGGGAAACCATGGCTGCGGGGGATACGGCTGTCGAGGCACTTCGGACAGCACCCGGCGAGCTTCGCGGGGTTGAATGCGGCCAGGGGCGAAATCATCTGCACAATGGACGCGGACATGCAGTCCCCGCCGGAGGACCTTGCCCGTCTTGTCGATAAAGTGGAGGCAGGCAGCGACTTGGTTTTCGGCAGGAGACGGCACGCCGAAGAGGGATTTCTGCGCGAGAGGATAGGCACCGCTGTGAATGCTCTTCTCGCTCGGCATGCCGAAGGCAATCCTCCGGGGGGAATATCGACTTTTCTTGCTGCGCGCGCGGGGGTCGTGCGGGAGGCGCTTCGTTTTCACAAAAGCAGGCCTGTGACGCCCTATCACCTGATGCTTGCGGGGCCCGAGGGCGCCGCGGCGGTAGAGGTGGGCGAGAGCCTCAGAAGCCTTGGCTCCTCCAAGTACTCGCTGCTGAAGCTCTTCAGCCTGACGATGGACATTTTCTTTGGGTACACGCGCCTTGCCGAGTGGGCGCTCTTGTTCACGGCGACGGCGGTTCCCGCCGGCTCAATAGCGATATGGCTGGTGGCGATGCTTGCCGCCCTCGTCAATCTCCAGGCGATTTCGGCGTTTCTGGCGCTTGGCGGGCTGTTCTACACGGTCGCCTCGCTGTCAGCGCTCGTATTTCTTGCGGGGGAGGCCGCGATTCGGGCGCGAAGAGACGACGGGCCGCTCTACGTTGTGCGTGAGACTTTCTGACCCCGGCGCAGGGCCTGCTGCCAGACGGCCGCCGTCATCTCGGCGGCACGACGCCAGGTATAGTGCTGCACGAGTTTTTCGCGCGCGGCTTTGCCCAGCAGGCGCGCTGATTCCTCATCATCAAGAAGACTGCAGATGCAGTCCGCCAACGCGCTTACGTTGCCGGGTGGAAACGTAAGGGCGGCGCCGGCGGCGTACTCGCTTACCATGCCGGCCGCGGACGCCACAATCGGCTTGCCCATGGCCATGTATTCGAATATCTTGACCGGAGACCACCACATGCCGCTTCGCGCAAACTGGCGTTTCCTGACGCCGTCTTTGGCGGGGGCGAACGGCGCTGCAAGTACAGCGGCCGCCGCGAGAAACGCCGGCACCTCGGACGGCTCGACGGCGCCTGTGAAAAGGTAGTCCCCCTGGCCAAGCATCCGGGAGGCTGACGCCCTGGCGCGCTCCTCAAGAGGCCCTGAGCCTATGAAGAGAAAAAATACGTCGTCCCGCCGCGCGATCACCATTCCTGCCGCCTCTATGAGATCTTCAACGCCGTGCCATGTGCGAAGACTCCCTGCGAAGGCTACTATCTTCCTTCCGCTTGCTTCTGCTATCATGGCCGGGGGCACTGTAGGGCTGAACCGTTCAGGGTCCGCCCCGTTTGGCACGACATACACCGGCGAATCGGTGTACGTCTCTATGATGCTGCGCGACAGAGGCGTCTGTGTGATTATCGCAGCCGCGCGGCGCGCCTGGCGGCGCAGGTTCCAGTCGGCAAGGCGCCGGATAACGGGATTTGGATGGCCGCTTACGGGCGTGTTCACTTCCAGGACCAGTGGTTTGGCCGTAATCGCCGAGAGTGCGACGCCGACACCGCCTGACTCTTCCGCGCGTTCCTGTATCACATCCACGCCTCCGGCTGAAGAGGCAAGGTCGCGCGCGGCTTTTCTCCATGCCGTTGGGCCCGTCGGTTTGACGGGGGCGTCCGGGACGCATGCGGCGGGAGCCACAAGAGAAGCGTCCGCTCCTCGCGCGACGAGTGTGACCTCATGACCGAGAGATGCAAGTGCGGTGACGATCGAGGTAGTATGTGTTGTGCCGGCGTCGGCGGACAAGAGGTCTCTTCCGAGAGCTAAGTACAAGGCCTTCACGCGGTTTCCCTCAGAATGGCGAGCATCTCCAGAGCGGTCTTCTGCCAGGTAAATTGCTTCACGCGTTCCAGTCCCCGAAGGCGCAGTCGCTCTCTGAGCGGCTCATCATCGAGCAATTTCAGGACTGCCTCGCTCATGGCCGAAACATCTGTTGGGTCGAAAAGAAGCGCTGCCTCGCCCGTGACCTCCGGAATGGATGTGGCGTTGCTTGCGGCAAGAGGAGTGCCGCAGGCGAAGGATTCCAGAACCGGAAATCCAAACCCCTCGTAAAGCGACGGATAGACGCTTATCGCGGCAAGGTTGTACAAGGCGACAAGGTCCTCGTCCTCCTGCGCACCGAGAATCTGAACTTCGCGCAGCCGCCCGGCTTCGGCAAGCGCATCGTTGGCGCTTTGCCCCTTCCATGTCCGATGTCCGGTCAGTACGAGGGCGACGTCCGGGGGACACGCCGTCACGGCGGCGACGAGATTGGAAATATTCTTGCGCGGCGAGATATTGCCGGAGTATAGGATGAATCGGCGGGGAAGGTGCGCAAAACGCGCCGCTGCCTCTTCGCGTTCGCGGCTTGACAAGACGCGGAAACAATTCGTCGCGCCCGGGTACACGACGCGCGTTTTCTCATGGGCTTCTTTGCCGAGGAAGGTGCCGATATCGTCCCGGGTGCTCTCGCTGATGGCGACGAGGCGCGCCGCGCGCGTGGCGCTTCGCTTGAACATGGCGCGCATGTAAAGATTGTCGACCACGGGATATGCTTTCGAGAAAGCGAAATACGCCAGGTCGAGAAAGACGCACACAACCGGACACGTGATACCCAAAGGTATGGTATTCTTCGTGGCGAGGAAGACGTCGGGCTGGATGTGCCGCACTGCCATGGGGACCTCGACATGGTCGAAGATGGCTCCGCTGCTTCTCTTCAGTAGTACCTCTGTGACGTTGGGTAAGTCGGCGGCATGGGCAAGAGGGGCGTCGGTCAGGACGAAAAACTCATCCTCCGGCGCGGCGGCCGGCATTGAAGAAAGATACCCGTTGAGAAGACGACCCACTCCTCCGGTGCGCGCGAGCCCCCTGGCGAGTATGGCGATCTTCACCTGGGCCTCCTTGCGCGCGCGGCCACAACGGAGCGGTACAGTTCGAAGTACTGTGTGGCGGCGCTGCGCCAACTCAGTGCCATCGCAGCGGCGCGGGATTCTCTTGCCGCGGCTGTACGCAAAGATGCGTCAGAGAGAAACGCCGCGAGAGCCTCAGCCGCGCCGGTGACATCGCCGGGGTCTACGACGCGCGCCCCGGGCGAATTGATGCCGGAGAGCGCCTGCGGACTCGCGACGATCGGCAGCCCCGATGCTAAGGCCTCAAGGACGGTGTTTGACATTCCTTCGCGCATGCTCGTCATCATAAATACATCTGCGCTGCGGTAAATATCGCCCATCTTCTCCCGCGGGACGCTCAGACGAAAATCGACATACGGAGAGACCGATAGGTTCGCGGCGAGCGCCTGAAGCGATGGGGCCTGAGGGCCGTCGCCTACAATCGTGAGGCGGACGCTTTGTGATAAGGCATGCACGCGCGCAAAGGCCCGAATGGCTGTCTCAACGTCCTTGCGTGGGACGAGACGGGCCACGACGAGAATATTGGAGGCCGCAGAACGGACGGTGCCGGGAAAGAATTCGCCCGTGTCGACGCCGTTTGGGATGACGTCGATTTTGACCCTCCGCGCGGTTGCCGCGGCGAGGTCCTTGAGAGACTC
>CALMGO010000493.1 GCA_937863625.1 uncultured bacterium | reverse complement strand
GCGCGGGGTTGCAGGGGTTTTCTGGCGACGGATGGCGGCGAGATCGCCGCTTACGGGATGATTGCGGAGCCTTCCGGGCGTGAGCCGGAAGTGTTTCGGCGGTTTGTCGTGAGACCCGGCGAGGCCGGCGCAATACTCTTCTATACGAGAGACGAGTATCGCGGGAGGGGCATTGGGACGGCGCTCTTAAAGGAGTTAAGCGCAATAACAGCCGCAGAAGGAAGGATTTCGCGCATCGTGGCGTGGACGGCGCCGTCGAACACGGCGTCAAAGAGACTGATGGAGCACTGCGGGCTTACGCAGCAGGGCGAGGCGTGGATTTTTGAATTCTGGGGAAGGCCCCTGGTAAGAATCACAAGAGGCCTCGGCCGGGACCGGTGAGTCACTCATGGCAGGCGTGGTCACAATAAGAATAGGCGACGGTCCGAACCGCGCGGCGCGCGAATGGGCGGCAAGGCTCATCGCGACAAGGTGCGGATATCCTTATCGCATCGCGCACGAGGGCGAGGCGCCGGCGGGAGACGGTGCGCTCGTTTCATACCTCGCGGCGCCTGGAGCGCGCGGTCTGACAATCGCGGACAGCGGTTTTTTCGATGGCAAGACGGCAGGGGCCGCGCCGTTTCTCAAAACGTGCGGGCGGCTTCAGGACGTACCCATCTTTCATGGAACAGGTACGATAACACGAAACGCTGGAGCGGCGTTTATCGATAGCGACATTTTCGCGGCTGCGTTCTCTATGGCGGGTGCGCTCGATGAGAAATCATCATCCTCCGAAGACCGGCATGGTCGATTCCCCGCGGCCGAGTCACTTCTGGGTTCCAATGACCTCCTCGGCAGGCCGCTTATCGATGAATATGCACATGTAATACGCAAAGAACTCGCTCAGCTCTACCCGGGGCTCGAGTATGTCGCGCCGTGGGGCAAGAGGCACGACTTCGCGGTCGCTTTTACGCATGATATCGAGACCCTCGCGCGCCCCTCGCGGCTGGGCTACCTGAAGACGAAGCTTATCTCCGCAGGGAGACTCTCGCAAAAAGGCGAGACGAGGCAGGCGCTTCGCACAGCCGGCGCCGGGATAAGGCGAGCGGCGGGCGGGGAGAATCCCAACTACTCGTTTGAACTGCTGCGCCAGAGGGCGCGGCCGTGGCCGTCGACGTTTTTCCTTTTTGGCGGAGTCACGAGCGAGCTTGACGGAGCTTATAACGTCCTTGATACGCGGCTCAGGTCGGACCTCGAGAAACTGATGAACGAGGGATGCGAGATCGGCGTTCATCTCGGCTACGAGACGAGGGAGAACGCGGACCTCATGAGGGTTCAGGCGTCACGGGTCGAGACTGTCGCCGGCAAGCGAGCCGTCGGCGCGAGACATCACTACCTGAGGGCGCGTTTCCCTGACGCATGGAAGGCGCATGAGGAGGCGGGGCTGGCCTATGACGCGAGTTTCGCCTTTGCGGAGTCGGCGGGCTTTCGCGCCGCGACTTCGTATCCGTTCAGGCCTTTTGACGTCGACACCGGCCGCGAGATGCGGATTTTCGAAGCGCCGCTCGTAGCGATGGACGGCACGTTCTTTCAATACGGCGAGCTCCCGCCGGAGAAAACCGTCGAGGCGGTGCTTTCCCTCGCGGAAAAGACGAGACTCGCAGGCGGAGTCTTCACGCTTCTCTGGCACAACACAATGGTCGATGAAGTAGACAAGGGCGACCAGGCGCGAAGTTACGCGGAGATAGCGGAGACCCTCAAGACCATGCCTGCATGGGGCGCCACCGTGGGCGCCTGCGTAGAGCGCTGGAAGGCGTACTGCGACTCGCTGGAGGTGTCCGGTGAGTGATGCGAAAAAACGCGTGCTCTTCGTGGCATATTACTTCCCCCCGCGCGGCGGGGCGGGAGTGCAGCGGAGTTTGAAATTCGTAAAGTATCTTAGGCAATTCGACTGGGAGCCGACGGTCTTGACCACGGAGTATGAGAAGCGCTCGGCGGCTTACGACGAGACGCTTCTCGGCGAACTGCCGGAGGGGCTTGAAGTCATCCGCGTACGTTCCCTTGAGTCCTTCTTTGTAAAGGTGTCAAAAGTCGGGCTTGGCAGGATACCTGGGATGCTCTTGAGGCCTGACACGCAGGTCACGTGGGTGCGGAAGGCGCTTGCGTCGGCGATGAAGCTCCACGCAAAGAGGCCTTTTGACCTTGTGTACACGTCGGTGCAACCCTGGAGCGCTGGACTTGTCGGGATGAATTTCAAGGCCGTGACGGGCTTGCCCTGGGTAAGCGACTTTCGCGACCCGTGGACGAGGAGCCTGCATCTCGTCTGGCCGACGAAGTCACACTGGAAAAGCGACAGGAACCTCGAAGGGCGGTATCTTGCCGAGGCGGACAGGAGCATTACCGTGACGGCGACAATGCGCGAGGACTTTCTCGCCGACCATCCGGCCGTTGACCCGGGACGAGTCACGGTCATCGATAACGGCTACGACACCGAAGACATGAAAGCTCCTGCCGCGGAGGATGACGGGAAATTTACGGTGGCCTTCGTCGGGAAGTTTCAATACGACCACGACTCGGGCAACCCGCGCGCGGGCTTTCTGGAGCGCCTCAAGACGGCAGGGACTTTCGCGCGAAGGGACGTCGCGCTTGATACGCATTCGCCGGTGTATTTCTTCAGGGGCCTTGCGGACTTTCTGAAGCGTTTCCCCGACAGGCGCGCCAAGGTGCGGGTGGTATTGGCAGGCTCGACCGGCAGGGGCAACGAGGCTCTTGCAGGGCAGCTGGGCCTGCGGGACGTGGTCGAATTTGCGGGTTACCTGCCGCATGT
Source organism: uncultured bacterium (assembly GCA_937863625.1). Taxonomy (GTDB): domain Bacteria; phylum Planctomycetota; class DG-23; order SLPQ01; family SLPQ01; genus CALMGO01. Next base: position 5,261 of record CALMGO010000493.1, on the reverse strand, counting down.
CGAGGCGGTCTCGGTGACGAGGTCCGCTGACGCGCTCCTGCTGCCGATGTTTTCGACGGCGGACGCCGGCGAGAGAGTCGCATACGCCTCGGGCAAGATATTCGAGTACCTGGCGGCGCGAAAACCGATCCTGACCCTTGCGCAGACCGGTGACGCGCGCGATATCGCGGAGCGAAGCGGACTGGGCCTTGCCGTCGCGCCGAGGGACGTGGCAGGGATATCGCAGGCGATAGAAAAGCTTTACGACAACTGGGCGGACAAGGGTGAGGCCTTCGCGGCGGACGAGGAGTTTGTAGCGCGTTTCACGCGGCTAAGCCTGACGCGACGACTGGCCGATACATTTAACGAGGTGTTAAGGGAATCGGGAGACCGGGCATGACCGCACCGCTTGTCAGCGTAATCATTTTGAGCCACAATCGCCGCGACGAAATGCGCGAGGCGCTTTTGTCCGTGACGGCTCAGGATTACGCGCAGGTTGAAATCGTGGTCCTTGACAACGGCTCGACCGACGGCTCCGCGGAGATGATAACATCGGAATTCCCCGACGTGCGCCTTATCGCACTTTCGGAGAATATCGGCGCTTGCGCCGGGCGAAACCGCGCGTTCGAGGAAACCTCCGGCAAGTACATATTCCAGATGGATAACGATGCGACTGTCGGCCCGGACGGTGCCATAGCATCAATGGTGTCCCGAATGGAAGAAGAGGACGACCTCGGCATCATCTTTACTCGCATCGAGGACCCCTCGACAAGACGCGCGTACCGCCCCGGTTACGGCGGGCGGCACGTCGACGACGAGTTTTACACGTGGAGGTTTCACGGCTGCGCGGCCATGATAAGACGGGAAGCGATAGATCAGGCGGGCTACTACCTGCCGGAGGAGTTCTTTCGCGCGGCGGAAGAAAACGACCTCGCGGTGAGAGTCATTGACGCCGGGTTTAACATCCTCTACATGCCGTCCGTCACGGCCTATCACACGCTGTCGCCCAAGGCGCGCGACGGCGGAGAGATAGTCTATCTCACGGTGAGAAATAACCTGCGAGTGGCGTGGAAATTCTTTCCGGTAACGCGCGCGCTTTTGCTTACTGCGTGGCGTCCTCTGCATTTTCTCGCGACGCGTCTGGCGCAAGGCGACTTTGCCGCCCTGGGAAGATTTGTGAAAATACTGGCCGGTCAGGCTGATGCCATACGGCGCCGTCATCCTGTCAGCAGGAAATCCGTCCGGCTGATTGACACGCTCACGATCGAGCCTGCCATGACGCTGGCGGTCATGCGCGCGCTCAGGAGCCGGCCGGTGGAGGTGTCATTTTCCGAGCTCGTCAAAAGACGCTTCCAGGGAGGGCGTCGGTGACCTACGCGCGAATCGTAAAACACGTCGTCTTCCCGATCGTCCAGCACATGCTCGGCGGCGGGACTCTTGCGTATGCGAACGAGTGGGACGAGACGCAGTGGCTAAGCGGCGACCGACTCCGCGCCATGCAGCTTGACAAACTCCGCAAGATGCTCGCGCACGCGGCGCTTTGTGTCCCCTACTACAAACGGTCGTTCAAGGAAGCTGGATTCGAGGCGGGAGATTTGAAGTCGATTGAGGACATTAAGGCTTTGGGCATACTCGACAAGGCGATCCTGCGCGATCACACCGAGGAGTTTCTGGCTGAGGGCTTGAGGGAAAAGACATACACGGCTAAGACCGGCGGCTCGACTGGAGAACCTCTCGTTTTCCCGATAGGCAGCTCTCTTCGCGCTGCCTCAGTGGCCAACATGGCGCGCTGCCGGCGCTGGTGGGGGATTGACATCGGCGACAAAAGCGCCAATTTCTGGGGGCACAGCAGGTATCTCGGCAACGGCCCGGCTGTCAGAGCAAAGAAGGCCTTGAGCGAGGCCAAGGCGCGCATACTGAACCGCATCATCTGCAACGCGTACGACCTGAGCGACGGCGCCATGGAGGAGTACTGGAAGCGGATAGAGCGCTTTCGACCGGCGTTCCTGATAGGGTACGCGACAAGTTTGTATGTCTTCGCGGATTTCGTGGCCAGGCGCGGCCTCCCCGGCGGAGACCTCGGCCTCAAGGCGGTGATATCGACAGCTGAAGTGCTCTATGACTGGCAGCGCGACGCCGTCAATGCGGCGTTCGGCGCGCCGGTCGTCAATGAATACGGCATGTGCGAGGCCGGTATTATCGCTTATGAATGCCCGCAGGGGTCCATGCACGTCATGGATGAGTCGGTAATCGTCGAGATACTGCCGGTGGAAGGTGAAACCGAAGGCGACATAGTCATAACCGAGCTTGAGAACTACGCGGCGCCGCTCGTGCGTTACAACACAAAAGACATGGCCGCTCCGGTCGAAGGCGCATGCGACTGCGGGCGAGGCCTCTCGCGCATCACCAAGGTAGCGGGACGCGCATACGACATCATATACGCCGCCGACGGCAAGGCGGTCGCCGGGGCGCTCCTGACGCACGTGATGAAGGGCACGCCCGGCGTCGGTAAATACCAGATACTTCAGAAGGACCTGCTGCATCTTGAGATAACGTACGCAAGAGGCGGCGACGTGAGCAAAGATAGTCTTGCGGCGGCGAAAGCCACCCTCGTTCGCCATCTGGGCGGCGCGGTTGAAGTCAGCATGCGCGAGGTGGAGGACATCCAGAAGGAGCGAAGCGGCAAGCACCGCTGGCTCAAGAGCTCGGTCACTTCAGAAGACGCGAGACGGGCGCGGGAGGGGCAGTCGTGAATGAGCGGCCCAGGACCGGCGTAGCGATAATAACGCCCAACCCGACGCCATACAGGGTCGGGCTCTTCCGGCGAATAGCGCAGTTTGAGGACATCGCGCTCAAGGTCTACTTTCTGACCGGCGACTCTCCGACACGGCCGTGGAAGGTGGACCTTGGCGGTTTCGAGCATGAATTCCTGCCCGAGGTAAGCATCCCCGTAGGAGGCAAGGATAAAGCGCGCTACAGGATAAACCCGTCCATACTCTCGCGCTTTGCCGAAAGGCCGCCGGCGGTGACGGTCATTGCAGGATACAACCACTTCACGACTCAGCTCGCGATAATCTACTCGGTTCTAAACGGCATACCGTGGTGCCTGATGTCGGAGAGCCACATTGCAAAGAAGCGCTCGCGGTTCAAGGTGGCGGTTAAGCACCTGCTCCTGGCGCCGGTGCTGCGAACGATGAGCGTGGCAATGGTGACGGGGACCCTGTCGCGGAAATACATGGAGTCGATGGGGATACCTCCGGAGCGCTGCTTTGTCGTGGCCAACACGCCGGACGTCACCGCGCTCAAGGACGCGGCGGCGAGGCTCGCGCCGGAACGCGATAAAGTCCGCACACGCTTCGGCGTAGGCGGCAAGAAGACCATCCTTTTCGTCGGCAGGCTCCTCGAGGTCAAGGGGGTGAGGGTGCTTTTCGACGCGTTTGAAAAGGCGCGTACGAAGCGCAGCGACCTTGCGCTTCTGGTCGTAGGCGACGGCGCCGGCCGCAAGACATTCGAGCAGCTCGCCGAGAGCAAGGGCCTCTGGGACGCGCATTTTCTCGGGTTTCGCTCGCAGGAGGAACTCCCGGAGATATATGCGGCGGCGGACCTTTTCGTCCTGCCGTCGCTGTCGGAGCCGTGGGGGGTCGTGGTGAACGAGGCAATGGCGTCCGGACTTCCGATAGTGGCGAGTGACCAGGTGGGCGCGGCGGCGGATCTGGTTGAGGACGGGCAAAACGGGCGTGTCGTGGCTGCAGGCAGCGCGGACGCTCTCGCAGAGGCCATACTCGATGTCTTCTCAAACGAGACGCGGCGAAAGGAAATGGGCGAGAGGTCGTCCCGGATCATGAACAACTGGGACTACGAAACAAGCGCAATGAATTTCCACGCCGCCATCGAGACCGCCTTGCGCGGCAAAGGGGGGCGCGAGTGACGCGGGCCTTCTCAATGGTGCTTTTCCTGGCGTGCATGGCGTTTACCTACAAGAGCAGTTTCCTTGCATTTGGCCAGCAGGTGGCCGACGCGACGCGTTGGAGCCTTCTGGCGGCGGGAGCGCTCTTTGCGCTCTGGGCGCCAAGGCCGCTCAAGGGCGCGTTCTCGGGGACGGCCGTGCGGCTGGCGGGATATTCATTTGCGGGCTTTGCGCTTCTTTCGAGCATCTGGTCGTCGCAGAAGAGCATATATTCATTCATGCGCGGCGGCAGCATGGTGCTGCTTGCGATGCTCGTATTCGGCGCACTCTGGCCGAGGCTTCGCCGCGTGAGCGACTACGAGAGGCTGACAAAGGTGCTCTCGTCGGTCGCGTGGATTACGGTGATCGTGAGCGCGTTCTTTTATGTTTTTATGCGCGGTTCGACGGTGCGCCCCGTAACGGGGGCGTTTCAGGGGCTTTTCGGCAATCCCAATTCGATAGGCATGGTCTACGCGGTGCTGATGCCGGTTTCGCTGTCGCGGTTTTACCTTAAGAAACGTCCTCTTCGCGCGGCGCTGCCGGTGATACTATCCTTTTTTGTCATATGGAGCCAGTCGAGGGCGGGGCTGGTGGGATGTCTTTTCGGGTCGCTGATATTCTTTGCGTCGTATTACGGCAGGAAAATGTGGATTCTGGCGGTCCTCGCGTTTTTCGTGCTTGTCCCGTACGGGGCCGTTCAGCAGGGCAAAGGCGTAGTAGACGACGTCGAGCAGAATTTCCTCCGAGGGGAAACGAGCCTGGAAGAATTCGGCTCCGGGCGCTATGGGCTGTGGATGTTAGCTTTTGACCGGTTTCAGAAGCGCCCCTTTGTGGGATACGGGTTCGGCACGGGCGGCGACCTCTATCTTCCAAGCGGCGAACCCTTCCGGTATCACTCTTCGTTTTCGCAGATAACGGTGGAGCTTGGCATAGTCGGGCTTATGTTCTTTGTGGCGCCGATTGCGTACGGCGGACTTAAGGCCGCGCGATACCAGTTGGCGCCGGCGAATGACCCTCGGGTGCGGGCGGTATTGGCGGCGCTCATGGGAGGATGGCTGGGAGGCGCGGTAAATTCGTTTTTCGAATCGTGGCTCTTTTCGGTGGGCAATATCGCGTCGCTTTTGGCGTGGATATGCTTTGCGGGCGGCGTAAAGGCCATGTCAGAAGCCAGGTCGCTCGATCAGCAACAAAAGGAGAAGTCACATGCGCGCGGCGTGTAGGTGGCTTTTAACGGTAATATTCGCCGCGTGGGCGGCGTCTGTCATATGGTATTACACGGCGCAGTTCCCCCAGGCCAGGCATATTATCGAGAGGTGGCCCTGGTGATAGTGTCGGC
>CALMGO010000492.1 GCA_937863625.1 uncultured bacterium | reverse complement strand
GCCAGAGACAGCACTTCATGACCGACAGGCGGTGCGTAGGCGAGCTGCCAGGTGATGCCTCCGTCAAATGTCTGATAAACACCGTCGGGCAAGGCGGCAAAGGTACGGGTGGCTAAAGAGACTATGCCGCGGCTTTCCCCGTTGAACTTACTTATCCTCTTCCATCTATGAGAATTGGAATCATACATGTAAAGCGAACTGCCTGTTCCCACATACATGGCGTTTTTGCCGACGGTCTGCTGACAGATGTGGAGAATAGTCTCGTCCTGCCAGGGAGAAGGGCCCTTAAGAAAGGGTTGCCATGAAAGCCCGCCGTCCAAGGACACCTTCAGTATCGCACCGTCGGATATGAAAATAGTCTTGTCATATACAGGATCGAAAGCAGGCTCACTGTGGTAGCCGTTGCCGACCTGTGAGGCGGGTATGAGTATCCATGAGACACCGGCATCCCGCGAGATGTGCACGGCGCCCCTGTCGGTGCTGACTATCATGAGTCTCGTGTCGTGAGGCGAGATCGCGGCGTTCAGGAGCGTCGAACCGCCGCCGATACCTATTGCATTGCTGTCTGCGGACGCGCTGTACGCCATACTGACGGCGCAGAGCAGCGCAAGAAGGGCCCCAAGCGTGGGTTCGCGTTGCAACATAGGCCTAATCCCCCAACAGCGTAAGCGCAAGAGCACACATGGAACGCACTGACAGGTCGAGTACTGCCGCGGGTTCCAATGCGTAGTGCGACGAATGGAGCGCCGGGGCGGACTTTTTCCCCTTGGGAATAGTGCCGACTCCGTACATAAGCGCAGGGACGCAGAGATAATCCGGAAATACGCTGAAATCCTCGCCACCCGCCGTGGGACGCAGCTTGACGACGTGTCCGGTACCGACAATATTCGAAAAAACCGCCTCGGCGTGTGCCGACAGCGCCGGGTCGTTGTAGAGCGCAGAGGTGTATTCGACGCCTATCTTTACTTCCGGAGCGGCTGAACAACCGGCCGCCCGAGCCGCCTGCGTGGTGACTGACTTGATATCTTTCAGGACCTGCCGGCGCACTTTCTTGTCAAAGGTGCGAACAGTCAGTTGCATTTGTGCCTGTGAGGGAATGATATTGTGCTTCTGACCGGCGTGAATGGATCCGACTGTGATAACAACAGGGTCAATAGGGTCAACGCGGCGCGTCACGATGGTCTGCAGGGCGTTTATGACATGAGCGGCTGCCACAATCGGGTCCTGTGCGAGGTTTGGGGCGGCGCCATGACCGCCCTTGCCATGTATGACGATGTCGACGCTGTCGGTATTGGCCGTGAACCATCCGGGCACAAGGGCGATCTCTCCGACGTGCGTGTCCGTGTCCACATGAAGCGCAGCGCACGCATGAGGTCGGGGGACCTTCTTGAACAGGCCGTCCTCGACCATGGCGCGCGCTCCGCCCGCGACCTCCTCGGCGGGCTGCCCGATAAAGATGATAGTGCCTCGCCAGAGCTGCCTTGACGCGGCAAGCGCGGCGGCGACGGCGGTAATTGTCGTAGAATGCACGTCATGGCCGCATGCGTGCATCACGCCCGGAACAGTACTTGTATAACTGACTCCCGTTTCCTCAGTGACCGGGAGTGCGTCCATGTCGCCTCTGAGCAGAACGACGGGACCCTTGCCGTTGGATAGGACCCCGGCAACGCCATATCCGCCTATCTTGTCGACGACCTTGCATCCGGCCTTGCGCAGGGCTGCCGCCACAATGCGCGAGGTGCGCTTTTCGCACCAGGAGAGTTCGGGGTGCTGGTGAAAATCTTTGTAGAGCGTAACGAGCGACGGCAGGTTGCTCTTCAACCAGGATTTGACGGCGGTGTCGAATTGGCCTCTGTAAGCTCTCGTGCGCAACTCGGTCTTTGGCATATCATTTCCTCATGGACATTGTGGACAAACCATGACTTTAGCCTGAAAAGCGTGATTTGGCAAGTGTCGAGAGAGCCTGAAAAAGGAAAGGGGCCGCCTTTTCAAGGCGGCCCCGGTGACAAAGGCTACTTTGTCATGAACTTTGGTATGTAATCTTTCTCATTGCGGGCCATCTCGTCGGTCATCTTTGCTATCTCAGAAGGGGAGCAGACCGCCGCAGCCAGTGGGTCAAGCATCATTGCGTGGTAGATGGCGTCCTTATCTGAATTGAGTATCCCGTTGACCGCGCACTCAAAGACTGCCATGTTGGACCCGCACAGCGCGGCAAGGTGCGCGGGCAGTCTGCCGAACTTGCATGGCGCAAGTCCGTTGCCGGTTATGGTGACGCCGACCTCAACGACGCCGTCGGAGGGGAGATTCTCGATGAGGCCCCCGTTGAGGACAGAACCGTAGATAAGAGCCGGTTTGTTCGTCTGGTGCGCCTCGATAATCACCGCGGCGTATTCATGCGAGCGATGGATGTCTATCGAGGCGGCATTCTTCAGGTCGCGGAGGCGCTTGGCGTCCGTCTCACGGCGCCACTTTGGCCAGTTTTTCGAATAGAACCCTGACTCGCCGAGATAGCGCGGGCGCATGAACTTCTTAAGAAGGTCTTTGCGTTTGCGGTAGTACGGGACGTATTCGCTGAAGTGTCCGCTCGATTCGGTTACGAACGCGCCCATGTGCAGCATCATGTCGAAACGGACCGGGTCCTGTTCATAGATATCCTTCTTTGCGGCGGCCTTAAAAAGCCTGGGGTAAACATCGCGGCCGTTGTATTTGAGTTCGGTAAACCACGCCATGTGGTTAACGCCGGCGCAGCGGTACTGCAGTTTCTCCGGAGCGATTCCCATGTAGCGCGCGAGCCTGGCGGCGGTGCCTTGAACACTGTGACAGAGACCTACTACGGCTGCGTCGGTGGAGCGCACGGCGGCCAAAGTCATCATGGACATCGGGTTTGTGTAGTTGAGAATCATGGCGTTGGGGCAGAGGCGCTCGACGTCGCGAATTATCTCAAGCCACGCGGGTACCGTGCGCAGGGCCTTGAAGATGCCGCCTGGACCTATGGTGTCGCCGATGCACTGGTCGATGCCGTATTTTTTCGGGACATTGTAGTCGATGGCGACGGTCTTGGTGCCGGACACTTCGATGCAGTTAATGATATAGTCGCTGCCTTTAAGAAGCTTGCGGCGTTCGGTGGAAGCGTTTATCTCCCACTTGCCTCCGATACGCGCGGCAAGCGCTTTCACCCAGCGAGTTGAGATGTCGAGCCTCCTGGGGTCGATATCGATAAGGTTGATGACGCCGCCATTGAGGCCGTCGATGAGCATGATGTCCTGCATAAGCGCAGCGGTGAATTCGCTGCCGGCACCCAGCATTGTGATCCTTGCCATGAAAGATTCCTTTGTGCATGAGTTAGTGAAGTCATACCGTCCCGCCGTATGGTGAACAATATACATATGGTGCGTCCGGCGTAAAGGACATAGGAAGAACAACGTATCGTTGACGCACACCCGCGAGATTGTGCTTTGCCCGCCGGAGTAGCGGGATATAATCAGGCGGGCCGTGCGGGTAAGGCGGCTTCACGTCTTGTCGGGATGCAGACCAGTCTTGGACGGATTTCACCACTTGTGATAATTCGCTGCGGAGGGCTTATGAACGGTGTTTTTCTCAAGTTATGCGGCAGGGACGCCGGGGTGCTTTTGGACGAACTTCTCAGCGCTCGCGTAACCGGCATGCGCGAAGGAGAGGTGAAAAGAGCGCTGCTTTTCGACGAAAGCGGAAGGCAGATCGACACAGTGTCAGTCAAGAATATGGGTCGTCATGATGTGGAGACAGGTGCTAATGAGCCATGCTATGCAGTCTGCTGTCACAGAGACGAAGCGGTGCGACGGCACATCGAGGAGTCTGGCAGCAGCAAAGGGAAGCCGGGCCGGAAGTTTCGCATGTCGTCGTTGCCGCAAGTCGAGGGGATGGCCGTCGGGGAAGTCTCCTTCGATTCTTCGGCGGGCCGGGCACTCGTAGACATTACCAAGCCTTTCTTCGTGGGCCAATCCGCCATTGAGGCCGCTTTTGCCCCCGCGCCGCTTCCGGAGTGGCAGGCACTCGGACAACCAGGGCGAAAGACGCCGCCTAAAACGCTTCTCGGCCGGGAGCACGAGAGGCTTGACGTCACACACTGGGGACCGTTCGGCTCGGCGACCATGCCTATTCAATACGGCACAGGGCCTGAGGCAATCGGCCGCGAACACATGGCGACCCGCTGCGCAGCGGCGCTCTATGATGTCAGCCACATGCTGCCGATTATCATCAAGGGGCGCGATGCACGGGCCTTTCTGGAAACAGCGCTCGTAGCCCCGGTGAGCCGCCTTGCGCCTGGCCGATGCCAGTACCAGGGTATGTGTCTGCCGGACGGTACGCCGCTGGACGACCTTTACCTGTGCTACCTTGAACACGACTTCAGAACCGGCGAGGACGTGTATCTGCTCATTGCCAACAGCGGTCACGAGGACGACCTTTACTTTCTCGAAGCGATGGCGGCAGGCTCGGTGATGATAGATTCTGTGATGCCGTTTAAGCGCTTTGAGGGTGACGTTGCCTTTGTAAGCAGGCTCCGTGAGAGTACTCGCGCAGAGAAATGGTCGGCGCCGCTTTACTCTGTCAGTGTACAGGGGCCAAAGAGCCGCGAGATACTAACGGCAGTTGTCTCGGAGGATCAAAAGCAACGAATCGAGGCGCTTACGTTCAATGACCTGGCGACAGGCGTGACGCTTGTCGGCGGCTGCAACGCCGTGGTGACTTACACGGGGTATTGCGGTGAGCCGGTGGGGTATGAAGTGTACGTCGAAGGAGATCGCCTTATCGGGCTTTGGAGGGCGCTTGTGTCCGCCGGGGCGAAACCGGCAGGGCTTGGTGCGAGGGACTCTACGCGACAGGAGGCGGGGTTGCCACTCTTCGGCCACGAAATCGGTGGTGCGGACGTTATCCCCTTTACAGGTGGAAGGTACCCGAAGATGGTTGCCTTTGAGAAGCCGTTCTTTGTGGGCAGGGCAGGGGCCCTGGCCGCGAAGGAAATCCAGACTCACCGTGTTGTCCTAATGGCCGGTGAGGGGCCGCGAAAGGTGTCGGCCGGGTGGAACGTGTACGACGAAAAGGGGAACCTTGTCGGCCGGGCGACTTCGACCTCTACGGTGCGGCCGGGCCGTAGTGACATGGCGCAGGCGTACGTCGAGGAGAAGTGCGCCGTCGCGGGAAAGCGGCTGCTTGTCGCGTCGCCAAATCGCATGTTAAGCCAGGGCAAACCCTCCGGCGCGAGGCCCTTTGTGGTGGAAACCTGGAACAAGGCGCGAGACTACGACTGCAGCGAAGGCTAAGGTGTCGTGTCTGCGGATTGAGTTGACACGCACATGGTCGAGCATATATTGGGGCTGGGGGCAAACGGAGCGCAGGGGCTCATAAGGAGGCGTGATGAAGATCAGTTATGTGACGGCCAACCTCATAGGACACGCATCCGGCTTCAGTGGGGATACTGACTGGGGTAAACTCCATGACGCGATGGTCGAGGAGACGACTCCGGACGCATTCCGGGACATCGCCCGGACGGTTAAGGCAATGGGCTTTGAGGGAGTCGAGATATACACCGGCCACTGCGACTACAACAAGCGCGGGGTTGACTACGCCAAGGCTCTCAAGGACATCTGTGATGACGAAGGCCTGGCCGTGGCCGGATATGCAGGTGGATTCGGTTTTCCCGGCGGGACACGAGAGGACTTTCGTCGAACGTTTGCCATGTGTAAGGCCCTCGGCTGCAAACTGATGGCGGGGGGTATCGCGGGCGACGACTGGAGCCTGTGCGCGAGCATGTTGAGAGAGGAGGGGCTCCTCATAGGTTATGAGAACCACCCTGAGAAAACGGGCGGCGAAGTCCTGAAAAGGATAGAAGGGCACGAAGACGTCATAAGGGCGGCGCTTGATACCGGCAACATCACGGCCAAAGGCGGCGACGCTCTTGAAGCCGCCAAGACGCTCATGCCGCACATCGTTCACATGCACCTTAAGGATGTCAAGCGCAGCGGTGAGCACGATACCGTGGCCCTTGGCAAAGGGGTGGCAAAGGTATCTGAGGCGCTTGCCTACGTTCTGGCAAACGGGTTTGACGGCTGGGCGTCGGTGGAACACGAGCCGTTTGACCGCGACCCCGATCCGGAAGTGGCTGAGAGTCTTGCGACGCTCAGGCGATGGCACGCATAGCAGGTACGGTGACGCAATAGTGAGTGCAATGGGGGCGCGGAGTGTTCAAGGCGGCCACGTTTAATGCCAATTCAATTCGCAGCAGGCTCGACATCATAGTCGAGTGGCTGTCCGCCGAGCGCCCGGACGTCCTGTGTGTCCAGGAGACAAAGGCGCAGGACAAGGATTTCCCCTTGGAAGCTATTGCTGATGCGGGATGGCACGTCGTATTCCGCGGCGAGAAATCCTACAACGGCGTGGCGATTCTCTCACGGGAAGTCGCCGAGAATGTGGCTTACGGCTTTGACGACGGGGGACCCGCGGATGAGGCAAGGCTTATCAGAGCGCGTTTCGGCTCGGTGGACGTCGTCAACACGTATGTTCCGCAGGGGCAGGCGGTGGACTCGCCGGTATTTGCGTACAAGCTGGAATGGTTCGCCAGACTGAGGCGGCTCTTCGAGAAGCGCTATTCGGCGGATAGTCACGTGCTCTGGATGGGAGACCTGAATGTCGCTCCGGAGCCGAGAGATGTGTATGACGCGAAACACCTGGCCGGAAGTGTCTGCTTTCACCCGGACGAGCAGGCGGCTTTGCGGATGGTCATGGACTGGGGGCTCGTCGACGTATTTCGAATGCACAACGCGCAGGCAGGGGAGTACTCGTTCTGGGACTATCGAGTGCCGAATGCCGTCAAGCGGAACATCGGCTGGCGGCTCGACCACATAATCGCTACAAAATCTCTTGCCGCCGTGTCAAGACGAGTGGCAATCGACAGGGAGCCGAGGCTCCTTGTGAAACCCAGCGACCATACGTTTGTCATCGCAGAATTCGACATCTAAATGAAACGGCGGCCGCTTGGCTGCGACCGCCGTATTGGTCATCACAAATGTACGCCTACGGAACCGATGTAGTCTTTGCCGGGGAATATGCCAGGAACGCGCGCTGTATGTCTTCGCCGCGGACGCGGTAGTGAAGCGTCGTCACGCCGTTACGCAAGGCGAGCTTGTTGAGCAGCGCTATCTCCCTGGCACTGAGCGTGTACTCAAAGGCCACCGTGGACCTGCCGGGGACCTTGGCTGTGTACCTGCGCGAAGCCGGGAAAGTGGGATCCACGGAGAACTCAAGGCTGTACTTCACGATTCCCTGGGCGTTGTTGGTCCATTCCACGAGAGCCGGTTCGGTGCTCAGAGACGGGAGGTCTGAGAGCGTCCAGTCTCCGCCGTCGACCACCATCGGCACAATATCCGAGCCGCTGCCAATTAGGCCGTCCTTATCGGTGCCCCTGACGCGCCAATACACGACACCGCTCCCAAGCGTCGCAAACCTGCGAAGCTTGAGCCATTCTGAGGCGGTGAGCTGATACTGCTCGTCCCAGACTCCGCGGCGGGCGAAAGTGGTCGTACGCTTGCGGTCACGCATGTTCATTTCCGGATCAACCGATACATCGATGTAGAATTTCACGGAGTTCACTGCCTGACTCGCCCAGGAAAACACCGGCAAGTCGGTCTTGACCGGCCAGACCGCGTCTTTTCCATCGACGTTATGGGGCGCGGTGGACGAGACTGCAAGGTCCGTTATGGAGCCGAGGTCGAAGTAACCGCCGCGCGTGGGGCCATAGATATAAGTACGGACCTTGTTTATGGTCGTTGAGCCGGCGAAGCGCCAGAAAAGAAGGCCGTCGGAGAGGACGATTTTCCTTATTCTTTTCCACTGCGCCGCTGAAGGTGTCCAGGAACTGCTGCCTCGCTTCATGGCAACGCGGACAGTCGTCTGCTTCTCGCCGTTGGCACGGGCCTCAGGGCGCACAGGGAAGCCCGGCGTACTTGAAAAATAGGCTGCAGCTGAGCTGACGCTGTTGCCCGAATTGTAGTAAAAGGGAGGAAGACCAGCCGATGTGAAAAGATGTCCATCCTCGGGATAAGTACTCTCGATCTTCACTCCGCCGACGTTGGAACTGGCTATGTTGGAGATGGCCGACCAATTGCCGAGCGCGTCGACGGTCTTTACCGCGGCGAATATCCTGCCGACAAGATTGTCTGCGTCGCCGGAGACGACCTCCCGAGTTCCGGGGGCGCTTGGAGAGCCGACGCCCCCGACTGGGGTCGCAGACGAGAATGTGTACTGGCTGATGGCGGAGTCTGAGCAGCGCAGGTCATAGGCAGTGGCTGGTGTCCCCGTGTAACCGTCGTCGGCCGGCGCTGTCCACTGGAATGTCGCCAATGACTCCGAGAGGTTATCAGGCACCTCGACCTCTGCAACCTGCCAGAGGTACTTTCTCGCGCGGCTGTAGTAGACGCCCGGTCCCATTACGCGCACGTATCGGGCATCGGTGGGCTCAAAGAGCCAGAGGTATCTTTTGCGGGCTGCGGCGCGAAGTCCTTGCGTCTGTGTGACGGTAGTCCAGTTCGAAAGGTCCTCGCTCACGGCGATGGCGAAAGTGGACGGGAAAAGCGACGATATGCGCCCTGACACCATGGCAAAGGCAGCTATCTCCCGCACAGAACCCAGGTCAACAATGATGTATTCGTCTTCGGGGCTTAGAGCGCCGACAGATTCCCAGTAGGTATAAAGATCACCGTCAAGAAGGGTATCGGCAGGCATGGCAGGCGCTTCGGACGAGATGCTTTCAATCGTCAAGGGAGCGGTCACATAAGAAACGTCCGGCGTAATCTTCAAATCGACAACCGTGCCGGGAGGTATCGCGCTTATCACCGGTACGAGTATGTTGGCGACGGAACTCCAGTGCCCGGCGGCGTCACGGGCGCGAACGTACATCCTGACCGGCGTTGAAGGCGACCAGTGGGAGCAGTCAAGCACGGCCACAAGAGCCTCGGTTGGCGAGTTGAATGAGCCATCTGCGGCGTTCATCACCGTGCCATGCCCCTGGCCGGGATCAGAGCCTATAAAACACTCGGCGGCGGTAATGCTGGAGTTGCCGGTGGCCGCGTCGGTCGCCGAAGCCGTAAGAGTGACCGTATTATCCAGTCCTACGCGCACCTGGGTTGGCACAGTTGAGAGCGAACCGACCGAGGGCGGCAGCGCGTCCACGGTATAGACCCCGGTGGTCACCGGACTTGCCGGGGCGGGCGAACGATATGCGATGGCCTTTAACGTCGTCGCCGTCGTGATATGAACCGGTGTGCCTGAATAAAGAAATGATGACGTCGTCGGTGTTGAGCCGTTTATCGTGTAGTAGATGCTCGCGCCAGCCGTCGTCGTAGAAATACTGACGTCGACCGCGGCTGAATAGGCACCCTGCGGCGGGTTAAAAACAGGCGCGGCGACGGTGTTTGTAATCGTATATGTCGCGGAAGCGATATCGCTATCGGTATAGGTGTCCTTGAAAGCTTTGGCCTTAATCGCGGTGGTGGTGGTCAGGTGGAGGGGCGCGCTGTAGAGCGTCGAAGACTCGGTGGGGTCGCTGCCGTTAGTAGTGTAACGAATCTGCGCCCCCGCAGTGGCGCAGGAGAGAGCGACGTCAACTGACGCGAAATAGGTGCCCTGAGCCGGGTCAAATGACGGCGTCGCGACCGTCTGAACTGCGGCCTGATAAGAGACCACGAGCTTCGGGCGCTGGTCGGCGGGCGTGTGCTTCGACGAATACGTTCTGAGATGTCCCGCCGCGGAACACTTGAGCATCACCCCTTCGTTGGTAAAGGAACCGTTGTACCAACCGTCGACAAGGCTTGTAACGTCGATGGCGACCCAGCCCGTGGTGCCGGCTGAAATCACAGAGGTCGTGCTTGCCGGCGAAGCGTCATAGTCAACGCCGGGGGACATGCCGGGGGATGCCCAGTTATTGACAGTGGTGCGTTTGTTATAGGTGACCTGGCTTTCGATCCAATGCGTGATGACGCGGTAAGCGGAGATCGTCGGGCTGCCGGAGACGGGAGTGGCGGTCATCTGATAAATATACAGCGTTGCGGACGAAATCACGACGCCTGCCGGAACAGACGAGAGGGTGAAACGGTGAATCTGACGGTCCTGAGTGGGACTCTGAAGGTGAAACACCTCATCGGCGCTGTGCACTGTGGTGGGCGAATCTTCGTCGATCCACGTGTCCTCCCAGCCGGTGTAGGCATTCAGTCCCTGTTGGATGGTGACATCGGTGGTCGCAACGCCCATGGTGTAGAGGCCGGACTCGACTGCGCTGTCAGCCATGCCGGCCTTGAAAGCGCGCGCCTTGAGCGTTAATGTCGAAGTGATGTGCACAGGTGTTCCGGTATAAAGCGTTGACGACGCAGTAGGGTCGGCGCCATTTGTAGTATAACGTATTTCGGCTGACGCCGTAGAACAAGTGATTGTGACGTCGACGGAGCCGACATATGTCCCTGCGGGGGGAGAGAACTGCGGTTTTGCCACCGTGGGTGTGGAACTGTATTCAAAGCAGCCGATGTCGAAGGCTGCACCCTGCGGGCGGGCGATTCCATCGAAGTCGTCGACGACGGAGGCGTCGATGGGGCTTCCGCCTGCGCTTGAGAGGTCCGTCCCGGCATCAATTGCAGGAGACCCCGCCTTTAGATGGTAGTCGTTGGTGGCCGGATTGACGAAGAGGTCCGTGGGGGTAGCGACTATCGAATGCGTGTCGTATCCGAGGGCCTGCCACTGTGCGAGCGTCGTGCCGCCTATGATGTTTTCACCGTCGGTATTGAAGCCGGTCGCCGTGACAACGTTGTAGTCGCTCTGGAAGCCGGTAAGAGTCGGGGAGGGGATCGTAAAGGCGCCCTTCGGGCCGCCGTTATACAGGATGTTGTTGAAGAAGCGGTTGTTGATGCAACCCGGACCTACGAGGATGCAGTAGCGCGTGCTCGCGGGTTCGATGATGGTGTTGTTATAGACCTTGTTGTCGCTGGACGGCAGGGCGGCGTTGCCGTAATAGAAAGTCATCCCGTTGGCGGTGTTGCCGTATATCAGGTTGTTGCGATAGACCGAACTGGCTTCGCCGTCGCAGTTTATGCCCGCTCCACCACCGTTGCCGTAGGCAATGTTCTTCTCGTAAAGGACGTATCTAATCACGCCGGGTGTGCCGAGAGAGATGTCGCCGTTATTGTGGTAACCGGCGCCGCTGTTGGAATAACTGGTATTGCCGCGAATGACGGCATAGTCTCCGCCGCTGTTGGAGTGGTACATGCCATGTTCGGTGTTGTGGTGGGTGACGTTGTTTTCGTAGAGAGAGTACTCCGCGTTGCCGTCGAATATGCCCGTCGAAACGCTGGTGCCGTTTTTGGCGTGGTGGACGTGGTTGTTGCGGATAGTGAGGTGCTGTGCGGGATTTGGAGCAGTGGTACTGGTGCCTGCCTGTCCGCGCATATCAATGCAGCGGTACATGCTCTTGCCGTCTACCTCAAACC
>CALMGO010000491.1 GCA_937863625.1 uncultured bacterium | reverse complement strand
GACGGCGCTTGCGTTTACGGTGTGGTTCATGGCGCTACGCTACGTGGACGTGACGACACTGGGGATGACACAGTATGTGGGCCCGGTGCTGAATGCCGCGCTTGCGGCGGCTCTTTTGAGCGAAAAAATCCTGTGGGCGCACGTAGTCGGTGCGGCGTTAATCTTTGCGGGGCTTAGGTTTGCTTCGCGCCCGCCGGTTCCAGTGCAGAATTCGGAGGGAAATTCGTGAACTAAAACGGCCTTCGTTCGTATTAAGGATACTGGAGACACTCTGGTACCGTGAAATGAAGGCTGAATTGGTACAGGAATTCGAAGTTTTCAAGCGAGAACTGCTCCTGGCACCCAGGCAGGTGAGGGTGCGCCTACTGGAGTACATCGAAGAGACCATCGCGGAGATAGTACCGGGCAAGACATATCCTTTCGACTATCTCGTATACCGCATAACCGACCACAGGACGGAGGCGTCTACGCCTCTTATTCTCCAGGCGGAGCAGGCGACGGTGGAGCTTGCGCGCCTCTTGTATGAAGTCGGACGAAGCCTGCCGGTGTCGGCCGAAAGCATCCCTGAGAAGGTACTGACATTGGGTCAACTGGCCGAGCGGTGGAAGGTGAGCCCGGCAGTCGTTCTTCGCTGGAGGCGCGAGGGGCTGGCGCTGAGGCTTTTCCGGTTTGACAGGGGGCGGCGGAAGGCGGGGCTTCGCGAGAGCCTGGCCACAACATTTGAACGGGACAGGGCGCGGCTCATCCGCCATGCGCGCAGCCGGAGGAGGGTCTCTGAAGGCGAGCGCAACGTCATCATCGAGGAGGCCCTGGTAGGTCTGGCTCGCGAGGAGCCGCCGGGCAGGATACTGGCGCATCTTTCAGAGCGCTTTGTCCTGAGTCAGGCTGCGCTCGAACGGGTAATAACCGCGGCCGCGCGGGAGAATCAACTGCTCAAGGCTTTTGCCAGGGGGAGCATATCACGGCAGGAAAGCGAGAGCATCTTTCGCGAATACACAAGCGGCGGCGACATTGAGGAAATCGCGAAGCGGCACGGACGGTCCACGGACAG
>CALMGO010000490.1 GCA_937863625.1 uncultured bacterium | reverse complement strand
AAAGGCCGGCCTCTCTGTCACGACGCAGCCCGTGTCGCTCCTCCTCACCGACAAGAACCTCGCCAACTACCCATTCATATACATGACCGGTCCGCGCCGCTTCGCGCTCTCCGACGATGAAAAAACCGCCCTGCGCGAACACCTCGAGCGCGGTGCGCTTCTCTTCGCGGATGCCACGACCGGCCAGAGTGATTTTGATGAGGCCTTCCGTGCGTTGATGGCCGAGGTCTTCCCCGATGCGCCGCTCACGCCCATCCCCGCCGATTCGCCCGTCTACCGCATCGCCTTTGACGCGAGCCGCGTCACCTACACCCCGCGTGTGCGCGAGTTGAATCCCAACCTCGACACCCTTACCCTTTACGGCGTGACTGTTAACGGCCGCATTGCCGTAGTCTATTCTCCCTACGACGTCGGATGCGCCCTCGTCCAGACCCCCTCGTACGGCTCGCGAGGCCTCGTGAGCGAGGACGCCTTCAAGGTCGCCGCCAATGTCGTCCTTTTCGCGCTTTCCTTCTGACGCTATAGCTCCAGAACGTA
This sequence comes from uncultured bacterium, assembly GCA_937863625.1. GTDB lineage: Bacteria > Planctomycetota > DG-23 > SLPQ01 > SLPQ01 > CALMGO01. Next base: position 7,488 of record CALMGO010000490.1, on the reverse strand, counting down.
CGCCACCTGCACGGTGTACTTTATGACAAACGTGACGCTTGCGCCTGTGAGCGGCCCCGTCATGTCCCCGAGCGCCACTGTCTTCCCGTCCACCAGCACCGTCGTCGGAAAATAAGCGCTTCTCACCTGTCCCAGCCGCCGCCCGAGCGCCTTGGCCGCCAGCGCCTTTCGCGCCTCGGCGTCCTTTACCGCCGCCGCCAAAAGCTCCTCCTCCAGCACCGCCGGCCGCGATACTTCAAACACCATCACCGGACCGCTCACCCCGTCCGCCTGAAGCCTCGCGTCCCCCACCGCACTCGCCACGCGCGTTACAAGCGTTTCGAGCCCCTTGTCGTCCTTGGCAAAGTCCGTCAACCGCGCCCTTGCCGTCTGCCTCGCCTCAAAGTGCACCTCTACCTGCCGCCCGCCGTCCTTGTCTGTGTATCTCTCTTCCCACCGCGCGACTTTCACCTCGCCAAATTCGCTTCGCGCTCTTCCTCCGGTCGCGCTGCTCACTATCTTCGTAAATGCATCCCTCTTGCCGATGAGATTCTCAAGCGCCGCAGAGGTGCTCACGCTCGTCGCGGCGATTTCAAACTCCATCCTGCACGCGTCCGCCGTCACCTCCACGGCCGCCGTCCCCTCGACCGTCACAGCGTTGGATACAAGAGCCGCGCCCGTTGCCGCATCGCCGGGTAGCAGTCTCACCTTTGTCTCCGAGGCAGGCGCCCACGCGCCAAACCACATCGTCAATGCCGCAAGTAAGAGTCCCATGTCATTTCTCCTTTCCTCCGAGCCGTTCGCCCTCCCTCCAAGACGTATACCCCCCGTGCGCCATAAAATCAAGCACAACCCGCCTCACGCTGCCCCCCCGCGCGCGACCGCCGCCATTGACTTCCCCCTCCCCGCAGCTAAAATCAACTCCATAGCCGCCTTCAAGCGTCTATTACCTCAGGGTGCGCCCGTAGCTGAGATGGATACAGCGCCAGCCTCCGAAGCTGGAGATCGCAGGTTCGAGTCCTGCCGGGCGTACCATTTTATTTCCTCCATGCCCGCCTTGCCCCGGCCCCCCTAATTTCACCCTTGACAAAATCCCCCTCAGAAATATATTTACCTCCATCCTGAATATTCAAAGCCCCCTTCGTCTAGCGGCCCAGGATCCTAGGTTCTCAGCCTAGTGACAGGGGTTCGAGTCCCCTAGGGGGTACCATTTGTGAATGGGGCGGTTGCCTTGGGCCGGGCAACCGCCTTCGGTTTTTATGCCTTGTGTCACTATCCTCGGAGTCCGCAATGGACAAGAAGAAAGGCATATCTCAAATGCTCATACCCACTATCATCATGGCTGCCCTTGCCGTTGGTCTCGTTGCCTGGAGTCTCCACAGGGGCGACGGACACACCCGGCCCGGCCTCGCCGCAGCCGCCAAACTCACCCTCGATGTCCTGCCGCTTCTCATCTTCGCGTTCATCGTCGCAGGCATGATTCAGGTCATGATCCCCGCCAAAACCGTCTCCTCATGGGTTGGCTCCGAGTCGGGAATGCGCGGCATCCTCATTGGCACCGTGGCAGGGGGGCTATGCCCCGGCGGACCCTATGTGAGTCTCCCCATCCTCCTCGGGCTTAAGACCGCCGGCGCCGGTCTCGGCACGCTCGTCGCTTTTCTCACCGCGTGGTCTCTCTGGGCCGTCGCCCGCCTCCCGATGGAGGTCGGCATCATGGGCTGGAAATTCACCCTCATCCGCTTCGCTACGACCTTCTTCTTTCCGCCCCTGGCAGGTCTCCTCGCCCACGCGCTCTTCTCCGGCGTCAAGACCTGACGCACCGCATCTCCTCAGCGATGTAGGGAGGATCGTTGATCCGCCTGTTCAACTCGCTGTGTGGCACTGGTGGCTTGCCCGCCAGTGGATGTATTAACCAGCTTCGTAGTTTCGCACGGTGCGCTTTTTACCCGCCTCTGCCGAACGTCCCGACCTTCACCCGCCTGTGCGGAACGTCCCGATTTATCGGGGGAGGGAGTCGGGGGAGGGTTTACCCGCCGTGGTGGGTAGCGCAACCGGATTCCTACCCGGCCACCTCAAATACCAGCCGCCCCAGCGCCGCCAGGTCCTTCGTCCGTCCCCTCTCGTCAAACCACTCATCCAGGCTGTGCGCGTTGTGCCCCGTGCCGCCGGAACTAATCGTTATCGCAGGCGCCCCCATGCTCATCGCCATGTTCGCGTCCGTCGACGATACCGCGAATTTCGCTTCGAGCCCCTCCGCTGCGAGCGCCTCGACGGCCGCCTTGACGAGCGGGTGTCTGGCCGCCGTTTCTCCGCCCGGGCGTCCCTTGGCCGTCACGCTCACCGAGAGTTTCCTGTCGCGCGTCGCCCATGCGAGTTCCTCGCGCTTCGCCTCGCGGATAAATCCCTCCACCCGCCGCCGCATCTTTGCCAGTTCCTTCATGTCGCTTGACCGCACGTTAATCGTCACCGACGCCTCTTCGGGGATGATATTAACTCCCTTGCCGCCCGCGATGACGTTCGCGTTATAGATCGCGTTTTTCGACCGGTCCGCTTTTATCGTCGTCACCTTCGACACGAGCCGCGCCAGCATGTGAACAGGATTTGGCCGCCCGAAATGTGAAAAGCTATGCCCTCCCGGCCCGCTTACTGTTACCGTCGGGCTCCAGCTCGCAAGAGCCTTTCTCACCACCTGCCCCGGTGTCCCCCCGTCAATCGCCACAAACCACGGCTCCCGCCATTTCGCCGTTTTCCAGAAATATTCCATCCCCCATATCTTTCCCACGCTTTCCTCGCCCACCGACCCCGCGAGCACCACGTCGCCCGCCACGGCCGCGCGATGCTTGCTTATTGCGCGCGCCAGTACGATTAGGTTCGCCACGCCCGCCGCGTCGTCGCATATCCCCGGCGCGTGAAGCTTCCCTCCCTGTCGCTTCACCTTTATCTTCTCCACGTCGAAAAATACCGAGTCCACGTGCGCACACAAGATAAGTGTCGGCCGAGTCTTGGGACTCTTGCCCTTTATAACTGCCGTGATGTTCCCCACTTTGTCCCGTTTCACCGCCAGCCCCGCCGCCCGCCATGCGCCCATGAGGTACTTCGCCCGTTCGTCGGCCCTGTAGTCTTTGCACGGTATCTCGGCAAACTTCACCTGCTCTCTCATCACCTCTTCATGCGCTGCCTTGAGATGCTCCACCACCGCCTTCGCCCGCTCGTCCATCAATTCCTCCCTTATCGCAAATTCCCCTTGCGCCAAATCCGCACTTGTGTAGTTTAGTAATTGTTCCGGCTGACGCGCCCGGTTCAACCGGAAACCTGTACTTGATTTCCTGGAGCCACCATGCAGACCGACACTGTCATCATAGGCTCCGGTCCCGCCGGCCTTGCTGCCGCGGCTTTCTCCCCGAAGGGAGCCTTCGTCCTCGAAGCCAAAAAATTCCCCGGTTGGAAAGTCCTCGTCTCCGCAAACGGCCGCTGCAATGTCACCAACACCTTCTCCGAAAAAGAGTTCCTCTCCATGCTCGACCCCGAAAGCCGCAGCGTCAAATACGCCCTCGGCGCGTTCGGTCCCGCGAAGATTCGCGAATGGCTGAGCGAGCTCTCCTGCCCCACGGTCGTTCACAACGACTGCGAAGTCTATCCTAAGTCCAATACCGCCGCCTCCGTCCTCGATGCCCTCGTCGCCGCCGTCGAGGCCAACGGCTCAGAAATACTCCCCTCCACCCGTGTCACGCATCTCGCCCACGATGGCAGTGCTTTCGTCCTCCAGACCAAAGGCGGCGATATCTCCTGCCGCCACCTCATCATCGCCGCCGGTTCACCCGCCTGGGACCGTCCCCAGCCCCAGCTCGAGGACGCCATACTCCTGCTCGGACATTCCCTGCGCCCCTGGGTTCCGGGGCTTGCCGCCGTCCCCCTTCGTGACAATCCCTTCCACGACCTCGACGGCATTTCATTTCCCGGCCGGGTCCGCGTCGATGACACGTGGTTTCCCGAAGGCGACATCCTCATCACCGATGACGGCCTCTCCGGCCCCGCCGTGATGAATACCTCGGCCTTCATCTTCCGCCGCTATGCCGCCGGCGGCGGTGACGAGTTCGCACTCGACCTTCACCCCGAGCAGCCGCGCGCCCGCACCGAGAGCCTCCTCCTCGGCCTCAGGGACCAAAATCCGAAGATGGAAATCCAGTCCGCCATCAGCGAACTTCTCCCCCGCCGCCTCGCGCGGCGTGTCTGTGAGATTTCAGGAGGCGCCTCTGTCACCGCCTCGCAGGTCACCCGTGGCGCCGCTTCCGCTCTTGCCGGTCTCATCCACGAGTTCCCCTGCACTATCGACCATGTCCCTTCTCTCGCCAAGGCCTTCGTCGCCTCCGGCGGCGTCCCCCTCGATGAAGTCGACATGCGCACCATGCACTCAAAGATCATCCCCGGCCTCTCCTTCGCCGGCGAAATCCTCGATTACAACGCCCCTTCCGGCGGCTTCAATATCACCCTCGCCCTCGCCACCGGCCGCCTCGCAGGCATCAGCCTGCGCGCCTGAGCCGCCTCCTCTTCCGCGGCCTGAGACTTGCTTTGCCTTTGCAGGGGCGCATGGCATGCGCCCGACTGGTTTGTTTCTTGACTCCACACTCCACGTTTCCCCCGCGCGGATTTTCTTGCATGTTTCCGATTTTCGCGTTAGACTCGCCGTCGTGTGTGTGTTTACTTGGCTTCGTCTCATAGGGGGATACCGCCATGCGAAAAGCCTTCCTACCGGAAATCCTCGTCCTCTTTGCCGTCCTCGCCATCCTCGTCCTGCCCGCCGTCATCACCGCGGCACAGGAGCGCCCCGATGACCTGCGCCAATGCAAGACCAACCTCAAACAGCTCGGCCTCGCCATCGGCATGTACATGTGCGACTACAATGAACTCATGCCTCCAAACCTCCAGATCCTTGTTGACGAAGGTTACATGACGCTGCGCGAAGACCCTGACGCACTTGTCTGCCCCGCCGCCCCTCGCGCCGTCCCCTTTGACCCCAAGGCCGTCGATGCCACGACCGGCTACTATTACGCGCGCCTGAAGGATTCAACGAACATCACTAAGCCCGGCGTCACCCCCATCGCCTGGGACAGGGTCGTTGCACATCCCGACGGCCTTGTTGTCGTTCTCTACGCTGACTTACACGTGGCCGCCGTCAGCACTGTCGAGTTTGAAAAGGCTCTCTCCTCCATGACCGCCCTCTACCTCAAGCCGCCCGTGCTGCCCGTCGCGCCGCCTGCCGTCACGGAGGAGAACGCCCCGGCCCCGTCACCGGAAAAATAACATGACCGACGACAGCGCCCAGCCGCCCGATGATTACGAGCCTCGGCCCCAGCGCTCCGCGCTTGCCCTATGGAGCCTCATCCTCGGGTGTCTCTTCTTCATCCCGCCGGTCGGCTTTTTCGCGCTCATACTTGGTATAGTCGCCATCATCAATTCCTCTGGCCCTGACGCCGACCCGCGCGACAGGGCCAGGGCCATCGCCGGCATCGTCCTCGGCGCTGTCTCTCTCGTGCTCACCTGCGCGCTGATACCGTTTATTGGATATATGGCTGTCCAGCCCCAGTTGACGATGGCCCATGACGCCGCATACGTTACCACCTGCAAGTCCAACCTGAAGCAGATCGGCCTCGGAATCCTCATGTATCAGGCCGACTGCGATTACGAGTTCCCCCCTGACCTCCAGATATTACACGACATGGGATATGTGAGAGACACCTCACTCTTCGTGTGCCCCTCTGCGCCTGCCGACGTCGCTCTTGATACCTGGGACATCGATGGCACAGGTTCCTACTACTATGCGCGTGTGATAAAGGGAAAAGACCTCAAGCAGGTCGTCCCCGTCATATGGGACAGATTTGTCCATCCGATTGGCGTCGTCAACGTCCTCTACAGCGACGGCCGGGTTCTTGCCATGATGCCGCCCGAAGCAGTCGCCGCCATAGAAATGGCCGCGCCGCTCTACGACAAGGAACCCGAAATGCCCGTCACCCAGAGTGAGGTCATACCGGACAGCGGCGAGGAGGAATAAAACGCTGCGCACAGTTTCTGCAGGAGATTGTTAGGAAAGACTGTGAAATGAAAAGGCCGCCGGTCGAGACTGAGCCCTCACTCTTCCGGCGGCCGTGCTGAGACTATGAAAATGCGTTCGCAGATTCAACCGTTGCTGTCGTGGCTCTCGCTCACATTAGTTTCGGCGTCGACCATGGCTCGCCGTTCTTCTTGAGCCACTTGAGCATCTCGCCGATGCTGCCCTGAGCAAGTGCTATACAGGAATCAGCCCCTCCGTAGTAGAGATTGAGAGCGTCTCCGTCGTCGCCTATCGTATACCCGCAGGGAAATACGACGCCGCCGACATCGCCCACCATTTCATACGGCGCGCTCGGTCCCATGATCCATTCGTTGCCGCGCAGAAGGCACTCCTCGGGGGTCTTCAAGTCGAAAAGCGCCAGCCCTACGCGATAAAGCGAACCTGACGCCGTAGTCCTCACCCCATGGTAGATCATGAGCCATCCCTGAGGCGTCTCTATGAGCGGCGGCGAAATGCCGATCTTGTTGGCGTCCCACCACGCTCCGCTCCGCGCCATGAGCATGAGTTTGTGGCTGCCCCAGTGCCGCAGGTCCGGTGAGTAGGATATCCATATGTGCGCGCCGCCGAAAAGAGATGACGGCCTGTGAATCATCGCCCAGTTGTCGCCCACCTTGTGCGGCACCATGGCCGCGTCCTTGTCTTCAGGCGGCATCACCACGCCGTAGCGCTCAAACTTCTTGAAATCCTCCGTAAGCGCTATCGCCACGCATGGCCCGCCCTGTGAGTATGCCGTATACGTCACCGAGTACCGCCCCAGACTGGGAAGCCACACTATCCTTGCGTCCTCGATCCCCCACAATTCCTCCGGGTGGTCCTTGGTGTCGGGCGACAGCGTCGCCTTTGTGTCGATGACCCACTTGTCCACCCCGTTCTTCGAACGTGCCGCGCAAAGATGCGAGTGCCCGCGGTAATCCTCCACCCGGCAGAGAAGAAGTGTCGTCCCGTCAGACAGGCGCGTCGCCCCCGCGTTCATTACTGTATGGACCGGATACGGCCAGTCATCGGCCGTCAGAATAGGATTCTTTTCATGTCGCTTCAAAAGTCCGTTCGTTCTCGGCATCTTACCCTCCATGCGTTATATCTAACCGCCGCCGGCGCCGGTCGTCACGGCCTCGGGTCCATCTTGTTCCTTCTTCTGGTAATCAACTTCGAACCTGACCTCCTCCATGGACAGTAGCGCCATGAGCCACGAAAGAGTGGACTCCGCGCCTTCGTTCTGGTTCACGCCGTCCGCTTGGAGCCCGTCCTTGCATCCACCCGAATAGTGGTCGTAAATCGATACCCCCAGATCATTCACCCCCAGAAACCAGTCGTAGCAGATCTTCGCTTCATCCAGCCATCGGCTGTCGCGCGTTACTCGCCACGCCCCTACGCACGCGTCTATCGTCGCGGCCGCCTCG
>CALMGO010000489.1 GCA_937863625.1 uncultured bacterium | reverse complement strand
GCGAGCGACCAGATTCGCGTGTTCTCCATGGACGAGCCTGGTCCGGGCAACGCCTGCCACGAATACATAGTCTCCCTCCGTGATCCGGCTGACGACTCGCCGCTGGAGAACATGGCAGACGTGGTGTTCCAGAAAGGCCCGCTCCAGGAGAACACCTTCAACGGCTGCTCCAACGAAAGCATTCTGGCAATCGTCGCCGACCGCCTCAAAGGCTTTCAGTCTGGCCCCTACGCCTGCCGGGAAAACGCCATGGCCCTGACCAAGATTCAGGAAGCCATCATGTGGCTGCACTTCCGCACCAAAGCGCGTGCCGCTCGCGGTGTCGAAGGGACAAGTAAGTCCTAGCCCCGCCCTGGCCCCGTTACACGGGGTCGCGGACGCGGTTGGGACAAGGAGGAAATATGCGAGACGAACGGATAGACGAGGTAGAGGCCGAGTGCAACCGCCTGCTGTTGCGCATCGAGGATTACCGGACGGCAAACGAGAAGCTGAAGGCGGAGGCCAATCTGTACCGTGCGAACAATCCCGGATCATCGTTCTACATCCAAGACCTGCCAGCCCACACCGGGGCTATTCGCAGGGCCAGCATGGACCTTACGCGTGCGCTGGCGAAAATGAGGAGGCCGTAATGGATGACGCACGCATAGCGGAGATCAGGGGCAGGCTGGAGGGAATCATCACAACGTGGCCCGCCCCGGTAGTCGATAGCGCCATGGGCGACCACTACAACTGCCCCATGTGCGACGGTGACGGCTACGTGGACGGAGCGCAGTTCGATGTCGAGACGCTGCCCGTCTACGTCCAAGCCTACGGGATTGGCGACGAGGTGGGGAAGCACAACGCATTCATTCGCAACGCCCCCGCCGACATCCGCGACCTGCTGGCGGACAATGAAGAACTGCGCTCCCTGGCCCTGCGCCAGCACGAGATGCTGGAGGAGCGTGCGCTGTGCGAGTGGGATGCTGACGAAGAGATGCCCTACTGCGCAGACTGCGGCTCCTATGGCCCGGACCACACCGAGGCGTGCAAATTCAACGCTCTGCTCTCGGAAGGGCGCAAAACCTTGGGGGTGGAGTGATGCAGGGTCCCAGTATCCACATAAGCGCTAGCTGCGGCAGCTGCGAGTATCTTACGTCAGAATACTATGCGGTTCAATCTGACACCGGGTTCACACATACTTGCGCATTAAACGGGCTCGGTTCGCATCATTTTGATACGCCTGCTCCCGGTAAATGTCCTTTTTATCCTGCTGTTCCCGACGTGTCTGAGCTTGAGCGCAAGCTGGCCGAGGCCGAGCGGGAGAGGGATGACACGAAAAACATGCTCCGCGCCGCCAACGAGCGCGTCCAGGCGCTGGAGGAGGCGCTGAAATCCATAGACGAGACGCTGATGGAGATTAACACCGGGAACTACAGCGAGGACGATGTGTGTGACCTGAACAACGCCAGCATTGAGGCAACATTCATAGCCCGCGCCGCCCTCGCGGCGGCAAAGGAGGCCGGGGATGCAAGCTGAACTGTTGCCGTGTCCGTTCTGTGGGTCTTCGGCCAGATACGCTGGAGGTACAGCGTCCGGGGTTTACATAGTCTGTGGCGGGCCGTCCCCTTGTGGAGGAAAAGGCCCAAGCAGAAAAAACAGTTCGGAAGCTGCGCACGCCTGGAACCGCCGCCCCATCCCCGCGCCCGCCGACCGCGCCAAGTGGGAGGCGCTGAGGGAGGCATGCAACGGACTGGAAGATTGGTTGCACGAAGACGATTGCAAGTGTGGGCAGTGCTACCGCATCAAGGCGATCACGCAAGCCCTCGCGGCCCTGGACGCAAAGGAGCAGGGATGAAGCTAACCACATGCCCCGTCTGTCGGCACACACTGGTTGATGCGTACTCCGCTGGGAAGGCTCAAGCCGAAGACACCAAGGCAGAGCGCATCCGCGCCGCAGAGGTCGCGGCCCTGGACATGATCCCAGAGGCCCTGAGTGAGGCTCAGTACGCTTACGAGGGCAAGCCGTTTTGCAGCGGGTGTCACCGCGCATGGGACGGGGAGCACAAGGGCAACTGCGGTTTCGGCATGCTCAAGACCGCATACGCCAACCTGCACGCCGCGAGAGGTGCGTGATGGCCGGGGAACTGGCGGCCTTGGCCGAGTCCGTAGTGGAATCCGAGATGGCTGGCACGACGGGGACGGTAAACAGCCGCAAGGACATACGGGTGGTGCTCGACCTCACGATAAGGGCAGCCGAAATCATGGGGCGCAACGAGGGGGCTGGACTGTCCACCGGGGACGAACGTCAATGGCTGGCCGAGTACAACGCGGCCAAGGGGGAGTAGCATGGAAGTGATGCTCGTAGAATGTGAGTCCGGTGATTGGATCGGCATGTACGTGGACGGGAAACTCAAGGAGGAGGGGCACAGTTTGAGGCCTACAGATGTGCTGGACGCCCTCGGAGTTAAGTGGAGATGCGAGACTATATCGGACGAACAAATGCAGCGCGGACTGTCAAAGGACTGGTGCAACCCATGACCCTGCCCGACTGGCTGTTTATCCTGGCAGGGGCGTGCGCGGTGATAATCGAAAGGGGGTTCATGTGAACGAGCAAGTAAAGCCCAAGAAGTTGAAGCATACCAAGGCCGTGCTGCTCGACTTCCTGATGGAGTACGCTTGGCGTTGCCGCAAGTGCGGATGGTGGAGCCAACACGGTTTCGTGTGCCACAATTGCGGGCATGACCCTTCACACGACAAGAAGGATTAGCAATGACCAGCACATACGATCTCGACGCCATAGAGCGCCACATGAAGAGCACGGACATGCTGGAACGCCTCGCCGGGATGCAGGCTGGAGTCGAAGCCCTCCCCGCGATGATAGCCGACCTGCGGGCCATGAAATCTGAGCTGCGAAAATGGAAGACGCCCAGCACCGACGAAAGACTCTCTGGCATGCGCGAACAGTACGAGGATTCCCCCACAAGCCGCGCAGCGACCACGGGGTACATCAACGCCCTGGTGTGCACTTTGGCCCAACGTGACGCGGACCTGCGGGCCATGCGGGAGATGCTGGAAAGGCTGGAGTGGTCCGGCAGCGACACGTCCTGGGGACGCGACCACGTATGCCCCGAATGCCGCGTCAGCAGGCCCGAGGAAAATTACGACATCCTCGAGGTGTCGGCCAGAGCGCACGCCCCGGACTGCGGCCTCGCCGCGCTGCTGCACCGCACGCCCGCGACGGGAAGGGGGTAGGGAGCCGTGCGGACATAACCTTGCACAAGCTCCGTCATACATTCGCCGTGCTCCTCAAGGAGGGCGGCATAGATGACGCCACCATCGGAGACCTGTTGGGACATACAGACCGCCGGGCCGTCGAGATTTACGCGCACGTCACGAACACCCGCCAAGTTGCCGCGCTCAAGGTCATCCGGGGCGGGCCAATCGACTTGGGAAAATCGGACAAATAAAAAGGCCCCAAAAGGGGCCTTTGCATACCATTTGCACACTACTCGTCCGAGAGGCGTTGGTATCGCTTGTCCGCAGGATGATTACGAATCAGCTGCTCTACCAACTGAGCTACGCTGGCTATCTCGCGGAAACGCTTGATACACGCGGGCTAAGGCATGGTCAAGGGGTTTGGGTGGACTGGTCAAAAATGGTCAAAAATGGTCAAAACGGAATGCACCCTGCATACTGTTTGCAAACCGAAAAGGCCGCCCTCGCGGACGGCCCAACCCTTCGAAGTTTTCGAGTAGTTCACCACGGTTTCTTGCCCTTGCCCGTGTAGGGCCTAGCCAGCCCCGCGTCGATGAGCAGGGCAAATAGCGCGTTTCGCATGGCTGACCCTACCCTCACGCCGCCCGCAAGTCCACGCGCAGCGACACCGGGCGCAAATCTACGGTATAAGACACCGGACGCAAATCCACTGAGTACGACAAGGGGCGCAAGTCCACATACAACTGGATGCCGCCGCCCGCCATGTCCGCGCCGCCCCCCGTGGCCGTTACCACTGCATCGCCCAGCGTAATTGACGCACTGCCCGTGATCGGGTCTGTGACCGACCCCACCCCGGACGCCGTAACATCCCCAAGGGTGACAGACGCCGACCCGGTGACAGGCTCCGTGATGGAGCCGGATGCGGAAACGGTAGCATCGTCCAGGGTGATCGCGCCTGTCCCCGTAACGGGGTCAACCGTCGAACCGGCAGCGGATACGGTGGCATCGTCGAGGGTGATGGCGGCGGACCCGGTGATGCCGCCTCCTCCCGAAGCCCCAGCTTGCGCGTCCGCGCCGATGCTCCATGCGGTGACCGTCTGGGCGTCTATGTCGGTGTTAAATGGGTAGTAGGCATCGGCAGACAAGTCCGTACCGACCAGTGATGCCGCGTCCGTCGTCGTGATGTGCAAATCCCTGGCTGCCGCGCTCTCAAAGCCAGTTGAAAACGTTACACGTCCAGTTGCAGGACCGTCACTCGCTATATCGGAGGCGTTGTGCGTTGAGTCTGCGTGGAAGGTTCCTTGGTAACCATCGACGCACGCACGCGCTAGGTTATTTTTGGCACGTATGTTTGAATAATCATCTTTTACTCCTCTGCCACAGTTATACAATGTGTTGTTATACGCATAAACAGCAGAAGATGCGGATGTATTTCGTATGCCGCAGGTGAATTGGTTCGCTGCTGAATAAAAATCGTAAATGATGTTTGCCACAAAATAGAAATTTCCAGCTACACCAACCCTAACACCGCAGTTCCCGTCAAAAGTTCCAGGCCCTTTCTGTATGCAGCCAATTACGTGCAGTGACCCTACGGCACTAGTGGTGGATGAAACTGCTGATGAATATGTCTGAGTCCCAGTAAGGCCCAGTTGCATCCCATCTATCACGACCTTCATGCTGTTTAGGCCGTCAATAACGAAACAACTCCCTGTCGAAACGGTGGCGCGTGCCTTGGCGTCATCCCAAACCCCGGCATGTCGCTCTCCGGCGGCTGGCCGAACGATAGCATAGCGGGTATCGTCCATCGTCCAGCCTGCGAAAGTGCAACCTCCCGCGTTTATGTCTCCGTAGACCTCAGCTATTTCTACCCTATCGCCAGCGACAAGATTTGCGTTACGCGCAGCTTCCCAGGCAGACAGGTTTGTGTATTCTCCTCCGGACGCCTTGATCCTGGATATGACTTCGGTAGGCACTACGCTGCCGCCTTATCCACCCACACGGGCGTGATGATCTCATGCACAAGCCAGTCCTCGCAGTACACACGTCCAAACGCATCTGGGTCGATCCCACTTGCGGCCATGCTGGCGTTGATGTCGAGCTTCCAGCGACGGCGGGAGACCATCTCAAATGTCGGCTCCGTGTACCCGTCATGAGACCAGGCGTGACGCCAGAGCCCCGTGTTAGTCTCGCGCTCCAGCGGCTGTATGTACGCGTGGGCATCCCAAATCGGCATTCCGGGCAGGCGCACCACCAGGAAGTCGTCAACGCACTCCATGCTGCCCCAAGCGGCCCCGTCAGGCAGAACGTGGACCACGTCGCCTATTTCGTAACCCCGTTCCGGGTCACGGTAGTACAGAAGAAATTCGGCCATCAGGGCATCCTCCGCAGCCCGCAGGAGCGCAACGCACGCCCCAGGGCCGCCATCAGCGTTTGTTTTGCGGTCATCTTGTCCACCTCGCCGCGCTCCAGCATTGAGCGCAGATGTTGTACGACCCACCCGACAAGGGCGCGGCGAGTTTCGGGATGCACGAGACTACGGGTTCCCGTCCGCGAGGCTGAAGCTGGTGACGCTCACCTGTTGCCCTGCCGTCAGGCTGGTACTGGACAGGTTGAGTTCCGCCCCGGACGTTCCGCAGGTCCCTTGCAGGTGGACGGTCCCTCCGCTTGACTTCAGCCGCCAGTGGGCAGCGGTCCCGGTAGCGTCGGCGGAAGTGTCCTGCCACGTGCCGGAAAGCGCCTTGGAACCGGACGACGCCGCCGCCATCCAGTCCGAGGGCAGCGTCATGGACGCGAGCAGGGTCCCGCTGTCGGCGTCAGTGATCGCAGCCGGGGCGGACCCGCTGCGGATTTCGAGGACCGGGGAAGTTCCGATTGTGGCTTCAATAGCATCAAGGCGGGCATTGCGCACCGCAGCGGACAGCTTGAGCGCATACGCATCCGACGCGATGAGTAGTAGGCCCACCAGCAAGGCGGAAAGCAAGGCAGAAATGCGGAAATTCCTTTTCATCTTAGTCTCCTACACCGCCAGATCAAGCACGGCGATTTTGATTATGACGGAGCGCTTTTGCCCCCCGGTGGTTTCAACAAGGGCGCGGGCGAAGGCTATTCCCCGAGCCGGGCACTCAATGAACGCGGATAGCGCCGCGCTAGAATTGTTCTCCCCGGAAATGACCACACCGCCGCGCACAGACGACCACGTGACCGAGGAGATTGAATCACCGGCCTCAAGCGTCGCGTTCACCGTTACGTCCAGCGTATCGCCAACGCGCACGGTCTCTTTGATTACGACGGTCTTGCTCACGACCCACCAGCCAGAATTGCGGCCTTGCGCTCTGCTGTAAGGTGTCCCGCAGCGGCCAGATATTCCAGCCCACGAATCACGCGCTGGTCATCCAGGAGGATGCTGTCCGCCGTGCGGTATTCCTCCCAGAACAGGGCCACGGTGGGGTCCGTGGACTCCAGGGATTTGAGGCGCACCTTTTCTTCGTCGGTGAACAGGGCCAGGAATTCGAGCTTGGTTAAGGCTTGCACAGCGCCCCCAGGAGACGGCGGCAAGTCCACCCACACCGGGCGCATTTCCACACAATCGGCGAGGATCACAGGGGCGTGGCCGGACAGCGCCTTGCCTTCAGGCGGGGATGCGTCAGCCTGGATCACGGGGAGGACTCGAAACCCCGGTAGGTCAAGCGCGGAGGTCGGCTCCGCGCTCGGAAGCGTTACAGTCTGGCCCGCTGGCCCGTGCAGCACGCCGTCACGGCGCGTGTACCCGAGCTGATAGAGATGGTCCCCAGCCACAAGTGCGGACCACTCCATGGGGCCAATCGCCATAGTTCCATCGAATATGATTGCGATCATGGTTCACTCGCTCATTGAGAGTTCAAGTACCGCCCAGGTGGCGAAGTACGGTGCAGTTGTTGAAACGATTTGCCATTGCGTGTAGCCGCTGGCAGGCGGGTCGAAGTAAAGGGTTTCCGTTGCCATAATAGACGGGTGTAGCGTCAGCGAAACATGCGTTACCCAGGATGATCCGTTGTAATATTGCACGTTCACACCCGTCACGCCGCGAGTGGGAAATTGCGAAATACGCAGCGCCCTCACCTTTTTAGCAGACGAAAAAACCAGACCGAGAGCAGTACCAGAAGACGCGTTTGTTCCATCGCTCCAGTTTGAGTACACAGACCCATCGTATATGTACGAAGCCGGGAAACCGCTCTGGGTATATGTGGCGTTGGCGCTGGCCGGGGTGAGAGCTACGAACGGCCTGGCCTGCGCCGCGTACTGAACGCCAGACATTCCGGAAGAACACACGGCGTCAGACAGATAGACCGTGGTGTTTGTCGAGAAAGACGACCAGAGGACAGAGGCCAGCGCGCGGCTCCCAGGCACGCGCACAATAACTCCGGGAAGGTATCTCCCGGTCAAGTCGATCCCGGCGAGGCTGAAGGAGTTCGGCCCGACATACGAAACACTTGCGCCTTCCCACGTGAGGCCGAAGTCATCGCCCAGGTTGCGCCGCATGTCGGCGCGTTCTGTACGCATGGCTAGGCCCCGGAGTTCACATCGCCACCGATGGTGATGACGTTCGCCACGCTGGCCCATACCTTCACCACGGGCGGGGAGGCAGCGCCGATGAGCGACCCACGGTGCAACGGGATGGCCCCGGCCATAGCAGTCTTTGCCGGAACCCCGTAATAGTGCACAACGTCGTCAGGGTCGGTGGTTCCTCCGAATTCCACGTGCACATCCACAGCAGCGGTGTGGTTGTTTACCATATCCAGGTAGATATCTTCGACAGTGCCGACGGTGGTGGTCACGGTATGGATGGTGGTCCCTGGCGAGGATGTAGCCGTGACCTTGATCCGCTTGCCGTTGGTGGATGCGGAAAAGGCCTTTTTCGTAACGTCCTGGGGCATGCGTGTGGCTCCTTAGCTGAAAAATTCGCCCGCCCACGGGCTGGATGATATGGTTTTCCACGCGACACCGGCCGCGGCGGTGGAGTCTGCGACAAGGGCCTGCCCTGCCGTCCCGACAGCAACGCGGGCAATGGTGGCCGACCCCGTTGCGGCCAACAGGTCACCCTTGGTCGTTACGGTGGACCGTGCGAGCTTGGCCGCGTCGAGCGAGTTCAGCCCTGCAAACGCCCCCGTAAGGTCGGTGTCCAGGTCTAGAACGGCCTGCTTGGCGGTGTCTCCCGTGGGGGATGCGTCGATAGTGGTCGTGCGTGTGTAGGCCATTAGTTGAACTGCCCTCCGATGATTTCACCACCCACGCGGGCGGTCGTCGGGACGATGGATTCTCCCAGCAGCCCAAGGATTTTCTGGTAACGCTGGTTTGCCATTGCCTGTTGGATGGTCGGCGAGGTGGTAGCCTTTGCGAACCCGTAGGGCATGGATGCGGCCACGAGCGTGGAAACGGGGTCATTCCAAGCCGCTCCCGTCAGCAAACCGCCTTGCAAGATGTTCTGCGCATTCAGGTTTCCGGCAGTGTTCGAGGTGTTCAACACCTTCGCGCCCTTGTTCATGCCGTCCACAGCTATTTCGAGGGCCTGCCACGCGGGGACGTCCCCGGATGCTATGGCGGATTCAAACATGGCGCGGGCCTCGGGCGTCAGGGAGTTTAGCGTGGTTTGGAACGAGCGAGGGGAGAACTCGGGCTCCATGCCAGACACGCCCGGTTTGGTCATACCCATACGGCGGATCACACCGGAGGAGATGTCCTTGAACGCGTCCTCACCCAACGCATTCCGCAGCAGTTCGAGTTCAGAGCTTGAGACGCCGGGGCTAGTAACCCGATCCCCGACAGCCTTTTCCGTGCGCCCCTGGAGGAACTTGTTCAGGTCGTTCAGAGTCTGCTTCTTCCCAGAGTACCAGCCCTGGAAGGACTCGTAAGCGGCCTTGTCGGCTGGTTCCGTCAGACCGGCTACCACGTCCTTTTCCAGCGCGTCCTTCAGGCCGATGAGCTTTGCCTTGTCAACGCCCATCGTGGTCGCCAGTGGGGTGTTCTCGCCAACCATGGCGGACAGCTTTGTTCGCAGTGCGCGAAGCGTGTCGATGTTCAGCCCGCCGTTGCGGTAGTCTGAAAGCTCGGTGCCAATGACATTGAGCAGCGACTGCTTAGCCTCCGCCGCTGCTTGCGGGGAAAGGTTCTTGGTCAGGTCGTCAACATACGCCAGGGTCGCGTTCAGGCTGGCCGGACTGTTGCCGATGCGGTTCCAGATAGGGTTCGAGTTGCCGTCAAAGAACGCGGTGGCCGCGTCGTCTGCTTCCTTCTGGAAAGCCTCCTTCGCGCCCTTGGCCTTGTTGACCACGTAGGAACCGATGCCCTCCACGGTGTCCGGTGCTGCCCCGCTGCCAGCCCTGGCCGCTATGTCGTCCACGCGGGTCTTCAAGCCAGCGCGGGCCGCGTCTGCTGCGTTGGTCATAGTGGATGCGGACGGCACAAGGTTCGCGGCTGCGCTCTCCAACATGTTCCAGCCACGATGCCCGCCTGTCAGTGCCCCAACGGACGGGGGGGCAAGGTCGAGCGTCTTCCAAGCGTCCAGGGCCTTCGCCTTTATGGGCGAAAGGAACCCCCCAACCCCCTGCATAGCCCCGCCGAGTGCGGCACCACCGAGATAGCCCGCTCCCGTTTCGACTGCGGCCTCCTTGGCTTTGTCGATCACGGGCTTCTGCGGAACACCGGCAAGGAGGTCGGCAACGGAGTCGTAAGCCTGACCGGTTCCGGCAACTGCTGCGGCAGACCCTAACGCACCCACGCCCGTAAGGCTGGCGGGCATGGTCGCGATACCCGTTGCAGCCTGGAGGATTTCGCGGGCAGACCCGGCCACGTCTCCGAAGTCGAACCCGGACGGGTTGTAGACCGTAGGCTTTTGGGTCTTGGGATCGGTGAACACGTAATTGTCTGAGCCGTAGGGCTTCGCGTCAGGGTAGAAGGACTTCAGCACTTCCAGTTTGCGAGTGGGGTCGGACTCTTTTCCGGCAACCATGCGGGCAGAGTACGAGGCCCCGTCCTGGCTGGGTTTCGTCACCCCCATCTTTTGCTGGAACTCCTCGATAGGAACGTCCGAGTAGTATTTGCGGTGCAGAGCGTCGGCAAACTGCTCGTCGGTCATGTCGTCGTACTGCGGGAAGCTCTTGCGTATCGTCTGGATGTCTGCCATTAGCGGACTCCGAGGGGATCGTTGTTGCCGCCAGCCGGTGCCCCACCGCCGTTGACTCCCCTGTTGTTTGTCACGTCGAGCGCAGTCCTGAAGAACTCCTTCAGCCGGGCTATCTTGTTCCTTGCCCTAGCCTCCGAGTCGAACGGCCCCGGCACGAACATGTCGAGATAGCGATTCATTTCGGGGTCTGGCGCTGCTGCTCCGGTACGGGCCTTGATGATGTTGTCAACGGCGTTGCGGATGTCGTCCTTGATCGCTGCGGAGTCCGACGTAGGGAATTGCATAGCCAGGATGGTCTGCCGGTCGAACTTCCCGCCGGGGAACATTTTGGCCTCAACGTCGGCCACAATCTTTTCAGCCTGGACGAAAGACGCCTGCTTGCCAGCGTCTGCGGGGCCCAGGGGCTTCTGACCCGGCAGTTCTGCCACCCAACCGGAGGGGGCTGGTACGTTTCCAGGGGGCGGGGCTAGCCTGACCTTCGACCCGTCCGGCAACTCCTGAATTTTCCCATACTCGGCATTGAACGCCAGCGCGTACTGTCTCTGCTGCTCTTCTGTGGCCGTTCCGTTGGCGATCAGCGGGGCAAGATTGTTGATGAAGTTTAGGTTGTCGCTCATCTTCGGGGTCTGGGCTTCACCCTCGCGCTTCAACCGATCCTCCTCCAACTTGATAGGCATGGTCCCCTTGGCCGTGTTGATGGCTTCTTGCGTTTTCAACCACGACTGATACTCCGGGCTTCTGGTATACTGGATATCCAGAGCGGCCTTGTTCGCGGACAGGAAGCCCCGCGCCATTTCTCCAGCTTTTCCGGGGGCCATGGAGTATTGCAAGGCCATCTTCACCTGTGATGGGCTGACCCCGCTGCCCATGGACGGGGCCTGCGGCTGTGCAGGCGCACCGCCAGCGTCGGATACCGTGCGAGGGCCAGCCTGCGCGACCTGGACGCCGGGAGAAACTGCCCGCATAGCCATGTCCTGCGGCATGGGCTTGCCAGTCTCCATCTGGCTCATGCCCTGCATCAACTTGGCGCGGAATTCCGGGTTGTTCAGGTCAATGGGGGCGTCAATCGGGTATCCGCCGATCTGCTTGGAGAGGAACTGCGCGTAGGCCGTGGGGTCGTTCGCGCCATCGCCCTTGGGAGCCCACCGGGAGGTAAGACCCACAAGCGTGTTGATGCCGTGCGTTGTCCCGTAGGTTCCGAGCAAGTCGGACATGGCCCGCGCACCGTCGTCAGGCGTGGCGTAGGTGTTGAACCCCTGCCCGCCCACGGGGCGGATGTTGCCGGGGTTGTTCGCGTTCCACCCGCTGCCGCCAGTCGACACTTGAGGGGCGACCTGTTGGGTTACTTGGGGGGTTGCGGGAGCACCAAGCAGGCCGGGCTGCATGCCTCGCATGAAGTCCTGTGCGATGCCAAACTCTGCCTGCTGTTGCTTGATTTTCTGCTGCTCAAGCTCGATCTGCGAGCGCGCAAGTGCCTCTTGGCGGTCCAGGCCACGGGCCTGAAGCTCGAACATGCGCTGACGCAAGGCGCGATCCATTCCCTGGTTAAGGGCTCCGGTGAAGCCCAGGAGGCCCACGCCGATGTCGTTAAGGGTGCTCATGCGCGCTCCTAGAGGTACGGCGTATCACCGAAGGAAATCCGCCCGGTGGTTGTTCCGGACAGGCCGCTGTTGATGGACTGCCCGCCGATGTTTCCAGCAGTCGATGTGCCAGCTCCAAACATCGAACCCAGGCCAGGGATGAAGCTGGCGGCAGTGCCAAGCACAGAACCCAAGCCGCCAAGCAAGCCACCGGACCCGCTGTCCTGCTGGCTCATCTTGCTAATCTGCTGGCTGCGCTGCGCATCGCTCAAGTGGTCAGTGTTCCCGGCAAGCGTCATGGCATTGCCGAACGCCTGTTGCGTCTGGTTGCTGTCCCACTGCATCTTGCGCTTCTGCTCGTTCCACCAGTCCTGGGCGAGCGAGTTGCTGAAGTCGATGGCACGCTGATTCTGCGTGTCGGTCCACTTGGCGTTGGTCAAGGCACTGTCGAACCCGTACTGGTTCTTGCGCCACGACTCTTGCGCGCCAAGCTGCTGGCCGATGGTGTTCTCATCAAGTCGTGACTTCCACGAATTCCAGCCCTGCTGTTGGGCCGCATTGTTCTCGGTCATGCGCTTGCCGAACACGTCAAGGTCGGTCTGCGTGCCGAACATCAAGTCTTTCTGCTGCATGCCGTAGCGGTTGGCCGCTGCGTTGGCCGCGTTCGCAGCCATCGTATTCTGGAAGGTTTTTCCGAGGTTGTCTGTCTGCTCGGTGGTGTAGAGGCTGGACCCGTACACGCCCTTGCCGCCCAGGTTGTCGGCCAGTGTGTTGCTACCCGTGCGGTAGGCTTCGCGTGCGGCAATCTCTCCAGGAGTGCGCAGGGACTCTTCGAGGCGGTTGTAATCACCACCGGAAAGCCCCTGGTACACGGGATTAGCCGCTCCGTATGTCTGGTAGGTCGGAGCGTCCTGCCCATAGACCTGGAACTTCCAGTCGTTCCAGTTGGGGATGTTCAACGCGGTCTGCGTCGGTGCCTGGGCCTTATTTCCCCACCACTGCGACAAGTCCGCATACGGCTGCGCCTGGAACGGGTTAGCGTTCCCGGCAGAGTTGTATACGTTCATCGCCCCCACAGTAGATGCAATGCTGCTCATTCGATCACCCGTTCACCGCCGCAACCTGCGCGATTATCTCGCGTATCTTGAGGCGTCCCGTGGTTGTTGAAATCTGGAATGCAAGCGAGCGTTCACGCGCCCGGCTGTATGAGGTCAAATAATCCTGCGTGTTCGCGCCGAGCTTCCACGTTGCGTCTGCAAGCTGCTCGTTCCAATCGAAAAGAGACGTCTGACCAGCCTCTGCTGTCCATGACAACAGGCTCTTTGACGTAATGAGGTCGCGGGATAGAATGCACAAACACCCGGTGCTGTTGGTCAGCACCTCAAAGTTTACCATGCTGCGGCGCAACACAACATCGTAGGGGAACGCGAACAGCTTCGTGCGGATTAGCATTTGATAGTCTTCAAACACGCCGTCCGCAGTCTCGTCGCGCCCGTCGCTGGACGACAGCAGGTAAAGCACGCCGCTCTCACCGCCCAGGTACACTCCGTCCGGGGTTTGGCAGGCCGTGTAGAAGCGCAGGTTCTGGAAGTTGAGGCGCGTCCAGGCGGTCAGCAGGGGGTGATAGACGTAAACGTTGGGGTCATCGACAATGAACACCAACGTGTAGCCACGCGACGGGATGTGCCGGATTTCGCGGACGGTCTTGCCGTTCAGGGCCGGGTTTATGGGCTTGCCGACGCTTCCCACGCGCAAATCGCCGTATTCCTGCACGCCGGACAGGTCCATTATCCCGAACTCGGTGCCAAACAGCAGGTTGTTTCCCACGAACTCAACCGCGTGCGGTCCTGATAGCGTTTGCCCGGACGACAGGGCCTCGATGCTCCACCCGGTGGACGCGCCAGCCGTGTTGAGGCGGTAGACCGTGTTTCCGTCCGTTCCAGCCTTGAATACTATGAGGTCGGACCCAATGCCGCCGAAACCGTTGACGCGCAGGCCGTCACGATATCCGGCGCGGAAGAACGCAGCTCCGTCAACCGTGAGCCACTTCGTCTCGTCTTCCGGAGCGCACAGGTACACGCCGTCCAGGTCGTCCGAACTGTTCGCCACCAGGCGGCCCGCCATTTCGTGCAGGGCGTCCGCTTTGGGGCTGCTGGCGATTGCGGCGAAGGTTGTGCCGTCCCAATACGAAAGGCCCGCAGGATCGCCGCTAGCCACCAGCAAGCGGCTGTTGTAGGTGCGTAGGGCGGGGGAGGTGGAAGCCGTGCCAGACAAAGTGTCGATGGTCGTCCATGCGCCCGAGTCGTAATAGCGCAGCGTGGAATCGGAGAACGCCCCCACAAGCCACGCCTCGGTGGAGCTTTTCACATAGTAGTGCAGGCGTGTGATCGCAGGCGTGCCAGACACCGCAGCGGCCCCGAACAGCAGGCCGGGGCGCGTGGCTGGGGTAGCCTCGCCGTCCTGGTAGACGACGTTCAAGGCCTCAAGCAGCTGCCCGTCAGGGATGGCCGTAGGGGCCTCCGCAAGGTTCAGCCCGCCACCGAAGCGCACCGTGATATCGGTGATGCTCTGCGGGTCGTGCTTGGCGGACCTGCGCGCCATTTAGAACACGCCCCCGAGGAATCCGGGGCCGTACTGCTGATATCCGCGTTTGACGTTGTCCAGCCACTGAGGGTCGGCGTCCCACGGCATCTGCTGGCCCGTACCCTGGCCGATCATCCCGGCAGGCGTGAACTTGGTTTCGTAAAAGCTGCCGTCATCCGCCTGAAGTTTCGCGCTCTGAGCGTACCGCTGCGCGGCAGGCACAAACTCGCCAGTCTGGGAGTCGTACATGGACGGGTCGCGGGGCAGTTCTCCACCGCTCTGCAACAGGTCGTCCCAGGAGGCCCTATTCGCGTTGTACCGCTTCTGCTGGTTCATCGCTGCCGCCGTGCTCAGGCGGTCGAGAGGGTCTTGCCCCATGCCCTGCATGGCCGCAGCCATGAACTGCTGGTTGAAGGCGTTTTCATCGAACGGCTGACGCTGTTCCTGCGGGATCATCTGCATAGGCTGTCCAAGAAAGCCGTCCATTACGCCCACCCTTGCACGTTCTTGTTGTTCGGCGTGCCGCTGCTGTATGTGTTGAGGTGCAGTGCCTCTATGTCTGCAAGAATCTTTGAGTCGAACGTAACGTCCATTTCGTCTATGTTCGCCGCGAGCATGAACATGTAGCGCGCTATTGGAGCATCCATCTTCCCGTCCCACGGCATTTCTGTGGATGTCGTATATTCTGATGTGTCAACAATCGGGAAATAGTACAGGTTCATGCCAACTATGCCGTTTGGTGTTCCGGCTATGTACACATCACCGTCCCACACGCGCCAGTATCGCATCTCCCCAGGTGCACCGCGTTGCTCCCAATCGTCTGTCCCGATAAGTTCGAGCCGCTGTTTCAAGTCGGAACGATAAAGGCCCTGTGCCGGGGCCATGTAGTCGACAGGAAGCGGATAGACAGACTCTCCAGGGATGGTGTCAAACGTGTACAAACTCGTACCAAGTGCTATGTCATTCTGGTAGAAAAGGTGGTTAACCCGCTGCACGGCTTGGCCGACCAGCAGGGCCAGTTCGGGGTCAGTGAATCGGGTAGAATCGTAATCGCCGTAGAGTTTGGCGAGTGCCACGACATTTGCAACCGTGCTCATATGAGTCCTCAAGTGGGCCGGGAGATTGCTCCCCCGGCCCTTTTACGGTTGCTAGCCGATCATGGCGTAACGGGCCGCGACGTAAATCTTGGCCGCGTCGGTGGTGTGGCCGAGCACGAGGTCAATGGTGTCAGCCGAGGCGTAATACTTGCCCACGGCGTATGCGTCAGTTCCCTCCAGGGCGGAGGTGGTGGTGTTGGCGGCTGCGTTGAGGTTCACGGAGGCATCCCAACCAGCGGCGGCGTCACCGTCACCCACGGTGGCGGTGCAGGTAGCACCCTGCGCGGTCTTCACCACGCAAAACACTTCATCAACCAATGCGCCAGCGGGGATTTTCAGGGCCTGCACAACGTCACCAGCCGCGCCAGCCTTCACGGTAAAGTCGAGCAGCACGGAGACGAACACATAGTCATTGCCGAGCTTCTTCTGTTCCTGCTTGCCAGTAACGAAAGTGGTAATGGTTCCCATTTATTCAGCCCCCTTAGCCGCTGATGTTGGTGCGGGACAGGTAGACGCCCACGGACCCGTAGATGGTGGAGTTGAACTTCGGAGCGCCGACACCAGCGATAAGGCCCCAGCTGTAGCCGTGCTCGTTGTCGTAGTCGAAGTTCTTCGCGACGAGCTTCGGACGCTGACCCCAAGCCCAGCACAGCGACTGAGCGCCCATGACCGAGGCCTGCGACCACGCGATAGACCCGGAACCACCATCGGTAGCGATGGGGGCGTTTTCGTGGGCATGGATCACGATGCCGTCAACTACGGCCACGGAACCGGTGAACAGCGGGTTGTCCTTGCCGCGCTCCTGGGCGTACTGCATGTACCCGGCATAAGTGCTGTCCTGCTTGATGTCGTAGGCAACGTCAGGATGCACCAACAGCACGAAGTGGTTCTTGCCATCGACCTTGATGGGGCGCAGCGGGGTTTGGCTGCGGTTGCCGCCAGTCAGACACCAAGTGCGGATGTGCTGAAGCATAGGGATGGTCAGCTTGGAGTCGGCGGCGGTCAGAGCAGACTTGGCGGTGGCGGCGGTTCCGGTAGCCAGCACGCCGGACGAAGTCTTGTAAAAGATTTTGGTCGGCCCGGCGAACAGCGCGTCAAAGCACAGCTTGTCGATCTTCTCCGCGCCCCAATCCTTCAAGGCGGACTCAGACTCGGTGTCGATGGAGAACACGGCCCGCTGGCGATCCAGGGCTCCCGCATCGCGCACGGCGTGGCGGTACTGCTCCAGCGACACGCTGTAGTCGTAGGAGGTCAGGCTTTCTTCGTTGCCCTCAAGGGTCTGGCCCGAAGTGACGCCAGTTCCGGACAGGCGCATGCGAATGCCGAACTTGACGTTATCGCCCTGATCCTTGGTCAGCGAATTGTTGACCTGCACCAGGGAATCCGCACCTTCGCCCATGAACTTGGAAAAGTATGTTTCCTTGACGGTGTCTCTGAAGAGCTTCTCTTCATAGAGCTTTTTGGTAAGCGCGTTACCAGTCGCAAAAGCGGTCTTAGCCATGTGGCTTATTCCTTATTTGAGGCTGGACAACAGATCGTCCAGCTCTTTCGTTGAAAGATTCCTGATTTGTATGTCCGATAGATTCCCAACACCCTTGATGCCGCCCTGTGTTGCAGTTCCGCCTGCGGCGTTCTGCATAGGCTTGGACTTGGCGGCAGATTCGATGCGGGACAGGAGTTCGGCGGGCTGCTTCTTCGCGGCGTCGAGTTGCGCCTGTAAGGCCTTCATCTCGCGGCGGGCGCGGACGGCTTCGGCAATCGCCAGGACGTTGTGGGCGGGGAACGCGAACGGGTTTGCCTGGAAGGCCGCGATAGATTGCGGGTCGTCCTTCCCTTTCTCGCGCAGGAATTCGAGCATGTCCGGCATCAGGTCCGGGAGATCGGGCGCGTGCTCCTGGAGCGCGTCAAAGTTGCGCTGCTGGATCGCCCTGTGCTGCTCTTGCTGCGTGGCCTGCTGTTCGGCGTGCTCCACCTGGGCTATCTGCGCTTCAAGGCGCGTCGATTCCGCCAGGGACTCCCTGAAGGCGTGGGGGCTTTCGATGAACTGCTTTGCCGGGTCGATTCCGGCCAACTCTGCGCGGCGGGTCTGAAGGGCGGCCTTCAGCTGGCGCAGCTGGCCTAGTTCGTTGGCCTGACGCTGGATGAACCGCTCTTTGTCTGTGTTCGACTTCAGTTGCCGCTCGTACTGCTCCTTGAGCGTCTTCACTTTGTTCTGAAGCGTCTCCAGCGACGGGGCCGGTGCGGGTTCTTCCTTCGGAGCGCCGGGGGTGGCCTCCACTTCGGGAGACTCCGGCTGTTTGGTTTCAACAGTGGTGTCGGGCGGGGTGGCCTGACCTGAAACGGCTTGTTCAAGGTCAGCATCGCTGAGTTCAATTACGTCAGAGTCATGTTCAATGAGATTTTCGGCGCTGTTCAAGCGGTCCTCCGATGATGTATTCCAAGCACGGCAATGCCGCGTCTTCTTGGTCAACTGAGGTCCGCAACAGACGCAAAAAAGCGCCAAACCCTTGCGGACTTGGCGCTCATTTTATGTTTTGAGGCAGTTAAAATTCAAACCGATGCAGTGCTATGCGGCTACATTTATCCCCTGCGCAGGTTTTTCGCGTTCAACTTGCATTTTTTCTCGCTCCATGGCGATCTTTTCGCGCTCAAGCTCCATTTCGCCCATGGCTGTGGCCTTCTCCAGTTCGAACTTGTCGCGCTCAAGTTGTAGCTTCGCCATGTCAAGTTGCATCTTCATGTATACTTCCGGCGTCATGCCTTCGGGCTGCTGCGGCTGGCCGGGCTGGCCCCCTTCTGGGCCTGCGTTGCCCTTGGCGATGGCCGTCTTGCCGATTTCCATCTGATACTTCTTGTCCTCGGCTGCGGCTGCGGCCTGCTGGGACGCCTGGAGGCTTTTCATGGCCTTCTGCTTCATCTCGTCAGGCATCGGGCTGGCCTCGATGACCATATCCGGGGGGATCGGCAGGCCCTTGCCAGCCATCTCGGTAAGCATGGTGTAGTTGGCAAGGCGGACGGTGGGGCTAGCGGCGGATTCGCCCACAGAGACGTCGTACTTGGTCAAGTCCACGTTTTCGAGCAAGGCTATCAACTCTTCCGGCTGGTACTGCTGCAACGGTTGCCCGCCCACCTCGACGGGTTGGCGCGCGTCCATGTTCACCAGCAGGCGCAACATGCGCTCAGGCGTGTAGACTTGCTGGATCAGCTTCACTAGCCGCAGGGCAAGCCTGCGCTTGGCGTAAGAGAGGTTATCGAAAAGGAACTCGTTGCCCGTCAGCGCAGCCTTCTTGCCCTCCACGATGGCAAGCCCGCTCTGCTGCCCCGCACCGGGAGAGCCCAACAGCGCCGGGTTGACCGCGAGGATGGCCTGAAGCTTCTCGACGGCGTTCTGCTCCATCTCGACCACGCCCTGCGGAACGGGAGCACCGTCCTGGCGCAGCGGCGGGCGTTCTGTCTTCTGGAGCTTGACCTTCAGGCCGGGCCGGGACGCGCCCTCCTCGAACTTCTTCTCTTCCCTAGCGTCCGCAAATGTGGTCTGATCGTAAAACCACATGTGGTTTGTCATCTTGTTGACGATGTCCACGCCCTGCGAGTGCCGCTTGTTGACCTCGCGCTGCGGGTCTTTGGCCCCTTCGACCTTCCCCCAAAATCCATGGCCGCGTCGCTTGGCGTAGGCCGGGATCACGCTAAATTCTTCGCTGTCGATAATCTCGTTTTCGAGCAGGACGCCGCCAGCGACCTTAAGCCGCTGCATGCGGTTGGCGGGACGCTCTACCACCGTAAATCCGGGGATGGTCTTCACTTGACCCACGTCGGCGGGCTTCCACCCGGACCCGGACAGCACGTAATCGTCTTCCTGAAACACAAATACCGGGTTGCGCTGGTAAAGCCTGCGTTCCATCTCCAGCACGCGCACTTCGTTCTTGCGAAGGTTCACCAGGGCGGGGTTGTTGCTTGTGGACGCCTTGGATTCGCTTTCGTACTGGTCACCCTGCCTCCCGGAGTATTCGCGCTCCTCCTTGCCACCCTGAAGGGTCGTCTCGAAGTCGCTGGACAGGTCTTCGGCCTTGTCGGGGTACTGCTGTTTGACACGATCCAGCTTATACCACTTGGCCTTGATAAGGCGTTCGCAGTCGCCCA
Organism: uncultured bacterium; assembly: GCA_937863625.1. Taxonomy (GTDB): domain Bacteria; phylum Planctomycetota; class DG-23; order SLPQ01; family SLPQ01; genus CALMGO01. The sequence goes on along the minus strand of CALMGO010000489.1, from coordinate 14,758 downwards.
AGTCGATGCGCTCATGCGGGGCAAGGTACACATCGTCCCAATTGTACTTTTCAACCACCACTTCGCCGCGAATGTCCCGGTCATAGTCTGCGAAACAGTGGTAGAACCCGCGCCCCACGATGGCCTGATCCTCGAAAACGGCGGATTCCGTGTAGTGGAAATCGTTCCTGTCACACACGTGCTTGACGACGCTGGTCAGGATGTCCGCGACTCTAGCGTCACCCTCCTCGACGGGGAAAAAGCGAATATCGGTGCGGTTCTGCCGCTGGTAGCCCGCCAGAACGTCAATTGCAGGCTGTACAAGGTTGACCACCAGGGCAGGGCGGTCCGAGTCTTCCAGTGCCGACTTGTCCGCCTCGTCCCACTGCTCGCCCCGGTAAAACTTATCGGACTCCTCACCCTTCTTGCGACTCTCGCGCTCGTATTCCTCGTCCTTGCGGAAGCATGAACGCACGAGCTCCACACGGGCCTTATCGTCTTCCAGGCCGTCCTTGGCGTCGATGAAGTCCACGTTGCCCGCCAGTTCGTGCGTGTGACCGTCCACCTCTTCCAGCACCCAAGACGGCTGGCCCGTCTCCTCCCCGGTCATAGGGTCCATGGCGGGCGGCTGCACCATGACGCCGTGCTGGTGTCCCTTGCTGACGGAGCACAGGCCCGTGCCGTCCTTGCGCAGGTAGACGATGTGGTAATGGCCCTTGAGGCCGAAACGCGTGGTTTTCTGAAGCATGGTTCCTCTTGCCCAGGTCACGCCTGGGGGCTATTCCCTCAACAACCCGTTCCGCACCTCGGGCACACGCGATACGGATGGACAAGGCCGCAATTGATACACTCGTGCATCGTCTGCCGCTATGCGCTCATCCAGCCACGGCCACCCGCGCTTCTGGAGTCGTCCGCCCACGGGTCGCGCTTCTGTTGGCTGGCCTTAGACAGCGCATAAACATAGTAACTGTGCGCCAATGCGTCCGCCTTGTTCGGTGAAGCATCACCGTCGAGTTTCATCTTCTTTTTACTCTTCAACAACAGTCGCGGCTCGTACTCTTCTACCTTAATCGAGGACAGCTCGTACACAAGCTCCTCGTCTTCCGGTATAGATATAGTCCTGTTCTGGAACTCTTCACGCAACTTCCAGTACATCTCCGCCCTGAGATTCCGAAACCGCTCTTTCGCGCTCGGATTCTCCGCAAAGTTGATGCCGTACACGCCATAACTGCCGCCAAGCTCCCTTAAGCGGTCATACACGCCAGCACCCACGGCGTTATGGTCGATCACCGTAGCGTCAGGCTCGAAATCTTCCATCTGCTGCATCACCCACCGGGCCACAACCATCGTGTCCGCGCTCTTGTTCTCGCGGATGTCGATCACAACGCGCCCCTTCCGGTGCAGGCAAATACTCGGGTCGCCGCCGCGCCCAACGTCCACGCCGAACACCAGCGGATCGTGCTCCTCGTCTATCTCGATGTCCCGGCCCACGGCTGACTGAATCCAGTCCAGCGGAATCAACGTGTTATACTCGTCCAGCGGAGGCAGGCCCTGTACGTTGATCCGGAAAGCATTGCTGTCGCGCCCGTACTTCGCCTCCATACGAGCGATTTGCGCCTTCAGGCCGGGCTTGATCTCCTCAAGGTCGCTTTCCTCTGCGTCCCACCTGACAGCCTCCCACATCTCCCGGTCACGCTCGTTGAAGTGCGTCCGGTAAAAATACCCCGTGTTCCTGGTGGGGTTGCCTATGAGGATCGCAAGGTTACAGATGCCCGTCATCGTAGTTTCAAGCGGGTTGAACACGCCGTCAGGCAAGCCACTAGCCTCGTCAGCCATCAGGCACATAAAGTCGCCGTGCAGACCTGCCAGGGCCTCACCCTGCTCCTCAGCACCGCCCTTCACGTTGGCCGTTCTCTTCGTAATAAACGCGCCAGCCTTCTTCGGCCCGTTCATCAGGAAAAACCCGCCCTTATCAACCGTCACCCACTGCCACAGGTTCGCCGGGCTCGCCTTCAGCACCCGCGAAACCTCACTCGACAAAACGTCCTCCAACTGCTTGCCCGTCGGAGCAGTCACAAGCCCCACAAAGTCACTCCAGCACACCAAAAACCACGCACACAGGCCCGCAACCGTAAAGTCCTTGCCCAGGCCCTTGCCAGACATGACACTGATCCCCAGCTTGCCGCTCAACTCCCGTTCCCGGTCCGTGATGTCGTTGCCCCTCCTGCCCACCCTGACCTTCGCAAGCATCATCTCCAGCACCAGCCGCACCAACGCACGCTGCTGGTTCGTCTGCTTGATTCCCAAAGCCTCCACGAAGAACAACTCAGGGTCGAACTGCCAACGCTCTACGTGAGAACGCAGCTCCTCCACCGGATTCTTCTGCTTCTCCTCCCGCAACTGCTTGAGCAGCTTCTTCGCCTGGATCTCGTCGTTTTTACTCACTGGACCACCACCGAATCACTCACCCTACGCGGATACTCGCACCGCTCCACATCCACGACCTCAACCGTCCACACCCTCAAGCCGCAGACGTCGCACTCCCTCCTTCTCCGCACGAACGCACCCTCATCCCTCGTCTTCTTCACGCTCGTTTCACCGCCACACACGCACTTCATTCCCCACCATCCCCGCCGTCATACAACCGGCAACCCTTCACCCTGCGCCTACCAATCCCCTCCAGCACCTGCGGCGTCATCTCCTCCACCGGATAAACCCGCCACCAGTCCAGCGGACCACACTCCACCAAATACCCGTCGCCAACCCGCTTGCCCTTCAAGTTCCCACAGGTTATGCACTCGCAGCGCCTACTCATCACCTCGTACACTGCCGCCCAGATAGCACCACGGCTCACACCGTAGGCAGCGCGAGCGTGAGTAGAAAACCCTTTGTTTTCCTGCGTATGGCTGGTGTCCTGGACCACATTCGCGCCACTCTCACAGACATACCCGCCTTCTCCCCCCCCTGGGGTCCTAGAGGGTCGCGTTGCCACTGTGGACCATCCTGTGACAGTTGGCGCAGACCAGAACACACTTGCTCGCCTCCGCTTCGGCCAGCGCCCATTGCCCACGGAAGATGAAGTGGTTCACCGTTTCCTCCTTCGTGGACGGGTCTATGTGGTGGAAATCGTAGACTTCTAGGGGGAACGATCCGGAACACACCGTACAACATCCGCCCTGTGCCGTTAGGAACCCGTGCTTGAACGCACGCATACGCTCGACTCGTGCGGCATTGTATCTCGCGTCGCTGGCGAACTTGTTGTCGGAGGCCCGGCGAGCCCTGGCGTATTCACGCATGTACTCGCGCTCGCGTCCGGCCTTCTTCCGGGCTGTAGTCGCGCCATTATCAGATTTATCTATCATTGAAATTTGCCTCAGAATGAGCTTTATGTAAACTTACCGCGCAAGGCCTGTTATCGTTCGCCTTTTTATGTCCCAAAATTATAGGCCCTCTCTATGGGTCTCAATAGGTAGGGTTCCCCCACCATTAGTAACACACTGTGCGTCTATCGTGTTACACAGGTCACTAGGTGCGCGCTCGGGAATACCCAGGCGAGCGTTGAGCGTGGACATGGCACCGCGTTGTGCGACGACAAGCAAGCTGTTGATATTGCTGGTGGACTGGCCGCGTTCCAGGCGTTCCTTGTCGAAGTTGATGGCACGGGCAGTGGTGAGTTGGGCGAGGATCGTGGCCTTTTGTGTCGCGGTGCACGCATTGACGTCCTGCTCAGTGATGCTATTGAGCACCATCTGTTCAACATTCGCGATCATGGCCTGGGTCTGTGCCAGCAGGTCACCGCGCTTACTGACGTATTCCTTTACCTGTGCGGCTTCCTGGTCTACGCGCTTAAGCATGTCCTTGACGGTGGAACGTGAGCAGCTGAGTGCGCGTGCGATGTCTACGGTCTGCGCTCCTTGCTCCTTGAGGGCGACGGCCTTGGCCTGCTCTGCTGGCGTCATGCGGCGTCCTGGCCCAGTGGTGCGCTCGATTACCTCGCCGTCCACCTTGAGTGGCTTTGGGGCCTTCCTGGGGGCCTTAGCGGCGGTCTTAGCTGGCAAGTGCGTCTCGCTTGTAGGCTTCGAGTGTGCGGAGGTTGTCGCGCATGGGTGAGGGGGCGTGTGGGTGTTGGCTGTTCTTTCTTATGTCTTGGTTCTTATTATGCAGCGGGTTGTCCGTCGCCGGAAAATCCGTCCTCGGTACTTCCTGTATAGGTGACTCGTAAAATGTGTAGATATACCCGGAGAATCTACCCTTATCGTTAGTGGTCCGCTGCCGGGCAATGTAACCGAGCGCGACGAGTTCCTTGATGGCGGAACGCACTGAGTCCCTGGAGTCCTTAGATCTGTTGACGAGATCTTTCTCCCACACCTTCCACTCCGCCGGGCGGGAGAGCAAATACGCCATAAGCCCCTTCGCCTTATACGAAAGGGCCGGGTCTTCGAGCATCCCGAGTGGCATGGGTGCGTGGGTGGGTTTGTATCCGCTTGGGCGAGTGAATGTGTTCATCTTATGCCCAGTCCGGGTTATAGAGCTTGGTGTCTGCTGCCTTGTGGCACTTTGGGCATACAGTTATGAGGTTGTCCTTGTGATCCGTTCCGCCCTCTTTCTGCTTCATGATGTGGTGAACATGCAGCGATGAGTCGCCGGACAGTCCGCATATACGACACGTGAACCTGTCGCGCTTAAGCACGTCTGCCCGCACCTTGGACCAGTAGACGTTCCGCTCGTACTTCTCTGTGGCCCGCCTCTCCGCTTCAATCTTGCTATCCGCGTACGCCCTGGCCTTTTCTATCTTCTCTGCCGGGCTAAACTGTGAGGTGTTCCCGTTGAACGACACCCAAAAGGTCCCACGCGGGACCCAGGGAAGAAACTGGTCGTCTACTTGAACCGCCTCGGGGTTTTTCGCTGCGGTTGTCCTTGCATATAGTGCGTTGTCTGCGCGGTCGGGGCTCATCACGCCCAAGGTCACCATACCGTCGTACATTCGCCCTCCTCGGCGTCCTCGTTTGGTTCCCCTGGGCAGGCTGGCGAGGAGTCCAGCTTTTCGGTTGGCCGACCTAGCCCAGGTGTGGAGAGAACATTGGCGCGTTGTTTTCCCAGCCGCGCCCCTGGTTTTCCGCCCCCCGCTTTCGCGATGACGGCCAGCCCCAATCGGAGCAATCGCGCGTGTATTGTAAGCAGTCGCGCCCCTGCTAGATGCAATCCTAGGGGTTAGCCCGGAGTGCTAAAAACCCGCCGTGGTTCGCCCGGACGCGTGAAGCGCATCCCGTTAAGGCGTGGCGGGGTTTGTTCAGTTTCGGATTCCGCCCATCATTCAGCCTATTGCTTCCCCGGCAGCACACACTTGAACAGCGCGTCCAGCCACTTCTTCGTGAGCCATTGCGCCACAAGATCCTTGCCCGACACACTGGCCAGGGCGATCAACGCGCACTTGGTCCCGTAGGTGACGTCCATGTTTTCGAGATAGAGCCCGACGACAGCCCCGGCGAACACTGCGGCAGTCGAGTTGATGGACAGTTCCAGCAGCAACCGCCGCCACGTGCAGCCCTCTTTCAGGCCCGTAAGTGTCCTCACGACGGACCCCAGCAGCCCAAGCGCGAGGGGCAGGGCCAAGTGGGCGTATTGGCGGGCTCCTTCGAGCATGCCGGGCTGGTCTGCACTCACTAACCCCTCCCGAAGCAGGCGTGGCCAGCGACACGCACGGCCTCGTAGTAGGTGAACGCCAGCGGGACGAACTTGCGGGCCTTATCGGGATGCTGTTCAAGACACGCCACCAGCATGTTTGCCAGTAGCCGACAGTCTGCAGCCTGCTTGTCCTTGCCCTGCCAATATTCGACGTCGTGGATTATGCAGCACAGGTGGAAGTCCACGCCCAACAGCTCGTCGGGCACGAGGTCGATCTTCCACGCGCCCGGCCCGCATCCGTTGGAGTGGGCGGCTATGTCCTCTTCGGTCAGGTTGATCCACCAGCTGGGGTATTGATAGGGCATCAGAACGTCGCTCCGAGAATCAGCATTGTCAGTCGTTGCCCGTGGGAGTTGAACCCCACAAAGAACACATTCAGGCGCCCTTGCCGAATGATTACTGCGCCACCTGGGACGCGGATGCGGTAGGGTTTGCGCGCTTGCCCAGCACACCAGCGGCGTAGCGGCTCCAGTAGGCCATGGCCGGGTCGGTATTGGGCATACCAGCCACGCCAGCGGCGAGGATTTCCATGCCGAGTAGCACGTCAGCGCGCACGGCCTGACGCTCTTGAGTGGTCATGCCAGCGCAGCCGGACGTAAACAGTACGATGCCCAACAGGGCCATAACGGCAAGTCTGCTTTTCATTTCGTTACCTTGCTAGGCTGCCGGTAGATCAGCGGCCGGAATATCGCGCCAATGGTCCCGCCGATGGACAGCGCCCACCTGATGGGCAGGCCGCAGTCGCACAGACGGCAGGCGATGTGCTGGGGGTTGAGGCGGTGTTGGAGCCACGCCCTTATTCGTCCGGCCACGACACCATGCCCGCGTTAATCAACACCCTGTCCGGGTAGTGGTTCGTCTCGTTGTGGCGATTGCCCGGCCCACCGTTGTAAGCGCGGACGATGACCCTCCACGGCTCAGCGGGGTACTTGGCGCGCAGCTTGGCGAGGTAGCGCAGGCCCCATTCGAGGCCCGTCTCGGGGACAAGCAGTTCCTCGAACGCGAGCTTGAAGCCGATGGAGCGCGCAGTCTCGCCCATGATTTGCAGCAAGCCCCAGGAAGTGGCCCGTTGCCTGGCCTCCTTCGCGGGGTAGTGGAGAGGATCGATGTAACGGCGCTGGAAAGCTGGTTCGTGGCGCGTGGCCTTGGCGTTGCCGCTTGACTCGGTCTGCACCATGCCAAGCGCAATCTCGTAGGGGATGCCGTGCTTGTCGGCTGCGGCCTTGATGAGATTCCCGAGTGCTGGGTTCATCTGTGGTGACACCATGGGCAGGTTGTTTGCGCGTGGGTGGTTCCGCAGCGCGTGCAAGCGTGGGGCGCGATGATCTCAGCCTCCTGCACGACGAGGCAGCCGCCTGTGATGCGCAGCCCGTTTGTGTTTGCACCTTGCGGGTGACGGCGGCGCTTGAACAGCTTCTCGGCAGTCCGGTAATCGCATCTGTCAAGGTGTCCATGCGCGTCCATGCGGGAGAGGATACGGGCAATGCGCCCCAAAAACAGAACGGCTATGCAAATTTGCCAGTAGACTTGCACCTTTTGAGGCGTTCCTTGGCTACAATGCGGCGCACTTGACTGACAGACATGTGGTATTTTGTTGCGGCGAGGGCGTAGGCTGTTTCTCCGCTGCTTCCCATGTGAAGCATCTTCTCGAAGTGCGCGAGAATGCCAGGATCGCGCTCCAATTCCTTGTCAATGGCCTTGATGCTGGGGATGTCATGCTTCATGCCACCAAATGTCGCGGCCACAACGCGGGCAAGGTCTGGTCCGAGTACCGCTACAAGGTCTGGTGCTTTCACTGCCTCGCCTCCCCCTCTTTCCTGCGTGCCGCCTCAATCCCCAAGTGCTCACGCAGCGTTGCACATTCCGCCTCCAAATTAGCCAGCGCGACAATCCCCGCGTCCGGCCCGTGCCTGTTGTACGCCCGCTGCGCCCTGTGCGCGTCCTGCACCATCTCCTGGAGCGCGTGCTCAATGGCGGTCATTCACTTCTTCCCCTTGGACTGTCCGGCCACCCAGCCCCGCGCAAGCCCCATAAGTCCGTCCGCTGGTGTATGGTGATGATCATCTTGCCTCCGCGAATACGTAGGACGTGACGCGCTGCGTGTGGCCGCTGATGGAGTCAATGATCTTCTTGGACGTGCGCACGGCCCCGTCCCGGTGAAGCTCGCGCAGACGCTTCCTGACGGCGTGCTCGCTGGTGTTGGTCATGTCCACCAACTCGCGCAACGTGTAGCCCTCGCCCTTGTCCACGGGGTTGGCGGACGACGCAGACAGGGCGGACAGGATGGCGTCAATATCCACAGTCATCATGCTACACCCCCACCGTATTCTTATTTTCCGATCTGCCCAGCATCCAAGCGATGAAACTGTCACGCTCAAAAATCAGCTTTTTCCCAACCTTCCTATATCGTGGGCCACGGCCTGCTGAAATACAATTGTACACAGTCCCAACGGCTATAATGTTGGGGAAAAATTTAGGTATTGCAGCAGCACCGAAATGAGACGGGCATGCAGACCCAAGCGAATCAAAAAAATCATCAGGGGTAGACTGCTGCGCAACCCTTGTCCGCACGGGAGTTAAAGTCTCTGGTGCTGAACAGTGGTGTTGCCCGCCCATCGCGGACAATATCTCCTCTATGTCCACAGTTAGGCCTTGATCAGCTTCGGGCGTGCCGCTCTGATTCGCAATGTGTGTGCCTGCCATTCGTAATGCCCTCCCTCGCATCGAAATTCGACAAATCCAAAGTCCACCACGCCAGAGCATTGGCGTACACCGTATGTGCTCCCCGGACCTTGGAGCGCTGGCGTGGTCATGGCCAAAAAGTCAGTCCCTCCGCTGTATGTGTGATAGTGCACATGGGAGCGGATGAGTACGTCCGAACGGTGCGCCATATTCTGGTCTGACCAAAGCACGTTCCACAGCCGTTCGCGGGCTACCGCGGTATGTCGTCCATGCGGTACGGAGCTCCCTCCCACCTTGTGCTTGAGGTCGAACACCACGCCCTCTATCTCAAGCCATTCGTGACCACCGATGCGCCCGCCGACCTCGCGTGCTATGTGGCCCTCGTAGTCCTGGCCGTCAGACGCCACGTGATAAGGCGTGCCGTAGATGACTAGATGGTTTCTGGCCGTGGCGGTCTTGAGACAGGCAGTAGCCATTGACGCCTGCTCCTCCAGATCAGCGGTGATGAGTTCCACTCCACCGCTGCGGTTGCCCTTGCCGTCTATGGCGTCACCGTTACACACAAGCCAGTCGATGGGCTGGAGAGCGGAAAGCGCAGCCTCGTACCATTTCCAACACTCACGCTGCATCGCGGCCAGTGCCGGGTTACGCGCCTCCGACACTTGCCATGCAGGGGGGGTTAGCCCCGCGAAGTGGCCGCAGTGCAGGTCTGAAACGACGACTACCCGCTTCATTTTGTCCCCTTGTGCTTCGCCAGCAGGGCGCGGGCTTGGTTCTCGGTGATGCGCATTAGTCCCCCTTTGCGTCCCATTTCGGACAATCCTTCCCTTCACTCCCTGAACTGACACCGGGTAGCGTGCAGACCGTTACGACGTACAAATCCTTGACAGGCTTTGAGTGCCGACACGTCGAACAGTGCTTTTTCATCCCGCCACCTCGCGCACGTACACGCCCTCGGCGGGGCATGTGCCGATGTTGGTTGCCGATGTTTCTACCCGCGTGTAGCCAAAGATGCCCATGAGCGTGTCCGCAGCACCGTGCAGCCGTTGCCGATCCTGCCAGGCGTGGTGAGCGTCCAAATCTCCGCACGCGTGGCGGCAGTCCGGGAACGTTCCACGGCATCCTATGCAGGGCAGGACGGACGGGTCAGGCTTATGGTTGTTCATCGCCCAAGCTCCCTTATGCGCCGCATGCACACGGCTATCACGTCCAGCAGTTCATACATTTCTCCAACGTCGTCATTGTCAATCCTGGCCCGATGCACCTCGCCCACCTCCTCGCCAAGCACGTCCGCGAAGTTGTCGGCACTGAATTCCGGGTGTAGGGCCACGGCCTTGGCGATGGCTTCTTCGATTAGGCCGCGCCTGTCCTGGGTGAGCCAGGTCATTCGTCCTCCATCATCTTGGCGTGGGCGATGCACCCGTAGTGTCCGACCTTGAGCATGTCGCGCATGGCCTCATCCTTGCCGCGCTGCCCCCGGCACATGCGGTTGACGTACCGCTCCAGGCTGCGCTTGCAGTCCTCCAGCGTCCATTTCTGCACCGGGTCGCTGGGTCCGTCACCGTACTGCGGTACGGTGTACTGTTCGATGTGCCGCAGAACGTGCAGAGCGTAGACGGCCCATTCCTCTCCACGGTAGGTGTTTGGCTTCAGGTCCACCATGATGCGATGTCCGCTCATTTCTCCCCCCATACTTTTCGTGCGTAATCGGCCAGCAGCAACGCCTCAGCCCGCCCGTGGTCTTTTTTCCGTGTCAACGGTGCGTCCGGGAACATCCTCCGCGCCACCGTCAGTGACTCGCTCTTGTCCGACTTGGGCGGCACATAGCCCTTCTTCCACTCGGAAGGGCGCACGGTGCGGACGGCTATTTGCAGCGCCGCCAGAGCACCCAAGTGAGCACCGAAGTTCAGCCCGAGCTTGAACATGGACACCACGCCCTGCTTCGGCATGGCCTGTTGCTGTTCCACCACGGCCCGGCAGTCTCGCCCTATCTTGATGTCCGTCAGGATGTCCGCAAGGGCCACTTCATCGCCGGGGTAGTCCCACACGCCACACTCGCCGTCCGGGAATATCGCAGCGATTGCGCCCGTTGCGCCGGGGTCGATGCCTATGTATGTGATGCTCATTCAGCCCTCTTGTGCAATCTGCGGTGGCACTTCATGCACAGCACCACGCACTTGCGCGTCTCTTTCATGATCGACCTCAAAGACCAGCCGCGATACGCCGCTTCAGATACGTCAATCACCTTGTCCCGCACGTGGTGGAACTCCAGTTTGCTCGTGTTCACCTCGCCACACTCGATGCACGGACAGTTGGCCTTGAATAGCGTGACGTACTCCCTGGCGCGACGCTTGCGGCGGTCTTTGATGTTTGCGGGCATGGCGTTTCTCGTCAAAAAGGCAATTGATCCATGCCCTGCGTGTCCGCCGGGAACCCCGCCTGATCGCGCCCGCCCTGCTGCTGGGGCTGCTGGCTGGGCTGGTGGCCCTGCATGGAGTCCACCCATATGGTGCGGTTCGTGTACGTCTTGCCCTGGTACTCGCGATCCTCGAAGGTCACGCGCCCGGTGACTTGCACAACGTCGCCCTTCGACAGCTGCGTGCCGTCACCGACCATCAACTCGACAAAGCGGTTGGTCCACTCGCCCCCCTTGTTCTTCCAGCCAACCTGCCCGCCGTACTTCACGAAGCGTCCAGCCGCCTTACCTTCCTGGTTCACCTTCACCCGCAGCCTATCGGCGCGAAGCCCTCCGTAGTCGTTGCTCATACTGTTCTCCCGAATAACCCGGCCCGCGCTTTGTCTTTCCGCACGGGGCTTTTCCGTCGTTTCGCAAATTTCTTGCACTCCCGTTCCAGCTTCACCGCCACCCACTCCAGCGGCATCCCCGTCACTCCGCGCCAGTAGCCGACCACGTCCGGCTCGGTGCAGCGGGCTATCGCTTGATCCGCGTCCGGCGCGTCGTCCGCCATCAGTGAGGCGAAGCGGCAGTCGGCGCACTTGGGGTTGTAAAGAGGGGCTAAAATGGCCTCTCCCCGTTTCCGAACCGCTGCTTGTACCCAGCCACCATTGCCTCGCGCTGCTTCTCGTCGCAGCGAGTCCACCCGGTCAGATACTCAATGCGCCAGCCCCCGGAGAGCGTGAAATGCCTCTCCAGTCCTTGGGGGTTCGTCCCTTCCTTGCGGGGTATCTTGGCCTTGGCGAGGCGCACGGAGCACACTTGGCAGGATGGCGCGTCAAACAGGCTGTCCAGGTTCAGCACAAGGCGCGGCTTCTCGTTCACAGCTTCCCCGCCACGCCCGAACAGGCTTCCTGTCTTCTTCTGGACGCACACCCAGGCCACGCCGTCTTGCAGCGCGTCGTAAATCTCGCGGATGTGGGAGGCCATCTTGAAGTATTCGCCGTCGCGTTCTTCAAGATAGTCGATGACGGTCAGGCCGTTTGCGTTGTGGTGCTGGATGAACCCGGCGAAGGAGGTCTTGTTGTCACGCGGCACTTTCATTTCGCGCCACGCATCAAATGGAGTCCCGACGAACTTGGAAGCCCTGTTCTTGACCTCCGCGTTCCCCATTTCTGAGGGGAGGTACATCAGGCCAAGATTCTTTCCGAGGTTCCGGCGCATGAGGTCGAGGGCGATAGCGGTCTTTCCTGCCGACGTTGTGCCAGCCACCAGGACTATGCCCTTAGGGGGAAGGATCACCAGTTCAGAGAGTCCGAGAGGAAGCTCACAGGGGAAGTCGCACTCTTGGGTTGGCTCGTCCCAATCAAGCCACTCGCAAGAGTGGTCTACGGTGTGGAACTTCCCACCCACAGAGGGGTCTTTCTTGATTATCCCCTCTTTTACATACTCACTTAAGTATGTACTTCTTCTTTTCTTAAGAATTGCAGTTTTTATGCCAAGTTCGTCATCTATGTCCCGAAGGGTAAACGATCCGTGCGTTCTTCCAATAAATTCACGGACTTCAGCCTTCATGTTTCCAGAGAATTCTAGCGGTGTGTTTCCATTATTTTCCACCGCTTTCCATTGGTTTCCATTATTTCCATCATTTTCCATCGAGTCCATTTTTTCCACTATTTCCATTTTTTCCATTTTTTCCACCGGGGCGGTCCTGGGCTCTTTGGCCCCGGCGCGGAATCCGCTGGCAATGGTTTTGGAAATCTCGCGGGGCTGAAGTCCGCAAGACATGGCCGCATCGGTGAGAACGGACTCGGCGTCTGCGTAGTCCACCTCTCCGCCTGCGATGAGTTGGCCGATGGAAAACGCGGCATCGTTCAGAGCTTGGTTGCGACCCCCGTCCGGAGTGCTGGACACCTTCATGCCCTCTTCCATGAGCGCAACGGCTCCATACTCGCTTGTACCGCCTCGCTTGGCCTGTGTGGGCTTGTAGGTGGGTCGAGCAGGGGAAGGCATGGACACGGGGGCTACGAGGTCTACGAGCCACGCAGGGGCCAAAGCAAATGTGGTTCCTCCCCGAAGCGTGTTGATCCAGGAGTACTCATTCCCGCTGGGGTGGTTGGAGGGGGGCAGAATTACGTATCCGCCGACACCGCGCACATCGAGGCCGGGGCCTATCTTGCGCGCACTGTTGCGAATGTCGCGTCCAGGGGGGATCAGGAAGAACAGTTGCCGACCGCCGCCGCCCGTCTTCTGTTCAACTGTGGTAGGCAATGCCCCGTGCTTGGCTTCAAGATCAGCCAGCGTGGCAGGCCCGTCTGGCATGTCAACGTCCAGCACCCACCATTCTTTGCCCGTAGGGAAGCCAATGGACGCGCTTGGGTTGTACTGCCAGAACTCACGCACAAGTAGCGGATCGGTAGTCGCATCCTTGAACCCGTTTGACGTCAGGGGCTTCTTGTCCACCCCACAGGGAAACACAGGCCAGCCGTTTTCGGCGTATTTCTGGGCCGCGTGTAGAAGCTGCGCTCCGTTGCTCACGAACACGCCTCCGCGTCGTCGCGCCTCTTGCACGCCAGGTAAGCCTCGAAGAACTTCGTCAGATGCGAGTTAAGGTACGTGCGCCGGTGGTGGATCTCCTTGTGGCAGGCAGTGCAGACCACCCAGATATTCGCAAGGTCGTCAGTTCCCCCGTCCGCAACGGGCTTAACGTGGTGCACCTCCAGGCGTCCGCCGTCTCCCAAGAACTCCTGAGGGCGCAGACAGCATTGGCAGAGATCCACCCCAAGCCGCTTGGCAGACCAGATGGAAACGTCTTTGCGCTGTCCGTTCCCGTCCTTGAGTTCCTTCGACAGGCCACCCCAGCCCCACCATTTCAAGCAGGAGGGACAGGACAGGGCGTAACCGTGTACGGGGTCAACTTTGCCCGTCGCTTTCGGTTTGCCCTGGTAGCCGCACTGGCGGCATACGATTGGCTTGAACGCCAAGTTTGCATTGACACCGTGAGGAGGTGCTTCCATAATTGTGCCTCCATTGGCTTGCGTGGTCTTTGGAAAGGCCCCGGACGCGTTGCACCGCTGAAGGGGCCGTCTTGTTTCTGTTCTCTGCCCCATGGCTACGCCCCGCACTCGACGCCGTTACGCGCAGCCCACGGGCCGCACAGGGTCACAGCAGGGTCAAGTGGGTTGCAGCCGTCAAACTGGATCATGTTCCAGGGCGTATGGGGCATCACGTTCTTGATCTCGAACCACAGTCCGCCGCCGTCAATGCGCGCCTTGGCCTTGTTTGTGGCCTTGGTAGCCGCAACGCGGGCCACGGTGCTATCGTCATTCGCTGCCCATTGTGCGGCGCACGCTCCGTTGCAAAACCGCTTGGCAAAATTCCACGTTCCGGACGCGGTCATATGGTCTAGCTTCTTGCCGCAATGGTTGCAGCGCGTGTACTTGACCTTCGCCATGCGCTCTTTCTTCAGCACGGCAGCACGGCACTCAGGGCTACACACGGGGGTTTTGGTCTTGGCGAGTCGGGCCGGGTTCAGTCCGACAGGCCCTCCGCAGTTGAGGCACACCTTCTTTTTCATGATTGCACTCGCATCCCAGCCATACCCTCACGAAGCTCCTGCGGGTTGCAGTCGAGCGCCGTGGCGTACACGAAAATCCATTTAGCTCCTACGCCTAGCTGCCCGCGCCAGTGCTTTTCGCATGTGCGAAACGGGACTCCTGTTGCCTTGCTGAGTGCAAGCGGGCCTCTAAAGCCGCGCTCACGACCTATCCGCTTGAGTGGTGTGACTTTCTTGTTTTCCATGCAGGCCTTATATTCCTACATTCGCAAAACGTCAACCCTGAAAGGGAAAACTTTTTTGAGCATGTTTGCTTTTTTAGGGTTGACTCAGTCCCCGTTTGGCCTTAAACATTGACTCACGCCACGAGCACCCGGCCACACGGACGCAAGTACCAACCCCCAGGCCTACGGGCCAAACCGGACGGAGCCGAGAGGACCACGGGAGGGACGAGGGAAACC